>DASYPC010000026.1:0-1985 GCA_036007105.1 Burkholderiales bacterium
TCCGTCGATCACGGGGAAATTTCGCAGCACCGCGCCGATGCCCCACTGGAAGAAGAAGGAAAACGTGAACATCAACACGTTGGAGGCGGTGTTGAGGCGGCCTGTCATCTCGGGTGGAAAAAGTGGTGTCAGCAGCGCATACGCGAGCGCAGCCGAGATCGCGGTGAACCCGTACCCCGCCAGGATCAACGCCAATCCCTGCGTGACGCCTGACGCGAGCAGCACGAACATCGCGAACGACAGCGAAAGCCCGAGCTTGTAGACCGTCATGCGCGAGACCCCGTGCAATGCCAGGCGGTCGCTCGTCATGCCGAAGAACACCGAGCCGACCGTGTACGCGAGCGCGGTGGTGAAAAGGTAGTTCGCCACTGCATTGCGCGCCTCACCCGCGACGTCATAGAGCCAGGGCGCGAGCCACAACCCCTGCATCGCCTGGTAGGTCGCGTGGCAGATGACGAGCGGCAGCGCGATGCGCCAGAAGCTGAGGGACGCAAAGACTTCGCGAAACCGGCCGATCTGCGCGCCGAGCGACTCGACCCTGCCGGGAAGCGTCTTCTCCGGAACGATGAGGAAGATCAGCGACGCCGCGATCACCGAAAGGGCGGCAACGCAGTAAAAGAGCGCGCGCCAGCCAAGCGGCCCGAGCAGCGCTTCGACCGGCGCGGTCGCAGACAGGCCGCCGACGCCGCCGATGGCGAGGTACAGGCCATTCAGCGTGGCAAGACGGGAAATCGGGAACCACAGCGTGAACGCCTTGATCGCCCCCATCAGGCCCCCGGATACACCGAGTCCGATCAGCGCGCGCCCGATCGAGAGCGTCGTGAAATCCTGCGCCGATCCGAACACGAGCGCGCCGGCGCCGGCTACCGAGTACAGGCCGGCGAGCACGCGCCGCGGACCGAAGCGATCGAGCAGCACGCCGAGCGGCAACTGGAACGCGGCAAACGCCAGCAGGTAGGTCGACGTCAGCAGCCCGAGCTCGGCCGGCGACAGCGAAAATTCGCGCGCCAGGTCCTTCGAGATGACCGCGTTGACGTTGCGAAAGAAGAACGAAAGGAAGTAGCCCGCGGCGAACGGGCAGAACACCACCAGCAGGAGCCGCGGCGCGAGCGCGCTCACGCCCCGGCTCTAGTGGGCTCTGAGGAACTCGTCGAGGGCGCGGTTGAACGCTGCGCTTTGCTCGATGTTCGAAAGATGCGCGGCGCGCGGGAGGACGACCAGCTTCGAACCGGGTGCGTTTTCGTGGATCTCTTTCGACATCGCAACCGGCGTCCCGGGATCGTCTTCGCCGACGATGATCAGGATCGGCGTGCGAATCTCCTTCAGCCGCGAAGTCAAATTGATCTTCGGAATCGCCTGGCAGCAGCCGGCGTACCCGGCGACCGGCGTCGATCCGATCAGCTTGCCGATGCGCTGCATCGCTTCCGGCGCGGCCTTGCGGTACGGTTCTGTGAACCAGCGGGCCAGCGTCGGCTCGACGAGCGGCTGCATGCCCTGGCTCTCGGCGATCCGGATCCGGTCCTGCCAGACCGGCGCGGCCTCTGCCGGTATCCGGCTCGTGGTATCTGCAAGGGTCAGGCTCGCGAACATCCCCGGATACTTCAGCGCGAACGTCTGGCCGATCATGCCGCCCATGGAGAGGCCGCAGTAATGCGCTCGCGCGATGCCGAGCCGATCGAGCAACGCCTTCAGGTCGTCCGCAAGCAGCTCCAGCGTGTACGGCCCGCCGGGTGCGTCGCTGCTACCGTGCCCGCGCGTGTCATAGGCGAGGATCCGATAGCGATCGCGGAATGCGGCGATCTGCTCGTCCCACATGCGTACGCTGCAGGCGAGCGAGTGGCTCAGCACCAGCCACGGCAGACCTTCCTTGCCGTGCAGCTCGTAGTTCGTTTCGATTCCGTTGGTTTTTGCCTTCATGCGCTCTCCTAGGCTCGCGCGACGATGAGAGGAATCAACATCTCGTCGTCGCTGACCCCGCCGTGATT
>DASYPC010000027.1:0-6465 GCA_036007105.1 Burkholderiales bacterium
CGCGGTGTAATCCATCCCTGCGCCGCCCCAGTCTTCGGGTATGGCGACGCCGCACAGCCCCATCGCGGCGAGCGCGTCGAGCTCTGCCCGCGGAAAGTGCTTCTCGCGATCCCATTGGGCGGCGTGCGGCGTGAGCCGCGCACGCGCGAACTTGCGCACGCTTTCGCGCAGCAGCTCGTGCGGTTCGCCAAGCGCCATCGTCAATCCGACTTCATGTAGGTCACGGTGTGGTGCGTGAAGAGCCGGCCGGCGCGGTTATGGCATTCAGCGGTGCCGTAGATGCGGCGCCGCCCGGCCTTCAGGATCCGCGCGGTGCAATACACGTGCTCGGCCTTCGCCGGCGCGAGAAACGCCGTGTTCAGCTCGGACGTGAGCGCATCGTATTCGATCCCGAACCGTCCCTTGATCGCGAGCCACATCGCGCAGTCGGCAGCCGCCATCAGCGACGGCCCGTTGACGATCCCGCCCGGGCGCTCGAGGGCCTTGCGGTGCGGAAGCTCGAGCGTGCAGTCGCCGTCGCCTGCGGCGACGACCCGGAACCGATAGGTTCGCAGAAAGCGCGCGCGGTCGATCAGCGCCTGCAGCGCGCGCCGGCTCGCCCCGGGACGACTCATGCGAGCTCGATCGCCATCGCGGTCGCTTCGCCGCCGCCGATGCAAAGCGACGCTACTCCGCGCTTGCCGCCGTTTTTGCGCAGCGCGCCGAGCAGCGTGACGAGAATCCGCGCCCCTGAGGCGCCGATCGGGTGGCCGAGCGCGCAAGCACCGCCGTGCACGTTCACCTTCTCGTGCGGCAGGCCGTGCTCCTTCATCGCTGCGAGCGTCACGACCGCGAACGCCTCGTTGATTTCGTAGAGATCGACGTCCGCGGCGCGCCAGCCGGTGCGCTCGAAGAGCTTGCGGATCGCGCCGACCGGCGCGGTCGTGAACTTGCCGGGTTCCTGCGCGTGGGTCGAATGACCGATCACCGTGGCGAGGGGGACGAGGCCGCGTTTCTCCGCGCTCGAGCGGCGCATCAGGATCAGCGCGGCCGCACCGTCCGAGATCGACGAGGAATTGGCCGCGGTGACCGTGCCGTCCTTGCGGAACGCGGGCCGCAGCGTCGGAATTTTTTCAATTTTCGCCTGGAACGGCTGCTCATCGCGCTCGATGAACTTCTCGTCCTTGCCGACCTTCATCGCGAGTGGCGTGATCTCCCATGCGAAAGAGCCATCCTGGTTGGCGCGTTGCGCACGCTTGAGCGATGCGATCGCGAACTCGTCCTGCGATTGGCGCGAGAACGCGTACTCCTGCGCGCAATCCTCGGCGAACGTTCCCATCAGACGGCCCTTTTCGTACGCGTCCTCCAGGCCGTCGTAGAACATGTGATCGATCGCCTGCTGGTGGCCCATGCGGAATCCAGCGCGCGCTTTCGGCAGCAGGTACGGCGCGTTCGTCATCGATTCCATGCCCCCGGCGACGATGATGTCGGCGCTGCCCGCCGCGAGCAGGTCGTTCGCGAACATCGCGGCCTTCATTCCCGACCCGCACATCTTGTTGATCGTCGTGCAGCCGGTCGCAAGCGAAAGCCCCGCACCGAGCGAGGCCTGGCGCGCGGGCGCCTGTCCCTGGCCCGCGGGAAGCACGCAGCCCATGATCACTTCCTGCACCTCGTCGGGCTTGAGGCCGGCGCGCTCGACGGCTGCGCGAATCGCCGCAGCGCCGAGCTCGGGAGCGGAAAAGCCTTTCAGCTCTCCCTGGAAGGCGCCCATCGGCGTGCGGGCGGCGGACACGATGACGATCGGATCGGTTGGCATGAGCTACTCCTTGACGAGTGCCGCGATCGTGCGGATCGCGGCGATGGTTTCCTGCTCGAGCTGCGCGACGAGTTGCGCCGCGGGCAAGGCGCGCGCAAGCGGCGCTGCCTGACCTGCCCAGAGCGCATAGAAGTCCGGGTTGGCGGTTTTCGCGGAAGCCTGGCGCAGCTTCGTCGTCAGCACGTTCTGTGCCGGGAACGCGATCTGCGGCAGGTGCTTTGCCTCGGCATCGCGCAGGAAACGGTTGGCGATGCCGCGCGCCGCTTTGCCGGAAAATTTCTCGGTGATGCGCGTATCGTCTTCGCGCGCCGCAAGGATCGCCTGCTTGTGAATCTCCGGCGCACCGCTCTCCGGGCACGGAATGAACGCCGTGCCGATCTGAGCTGCCTGGGCGCCGAGCGAAAGAACGGCCGCGATTCCCGCGCCATCCATGATGCCGCCCGCGGCGATGACGGGGATCTTTACGCTTCGCGCGATGAGCCGCGTGAGCGCAAGCGTTCCGGTGAGGGCAGCCTGTGGCGTTCGTCGATAGGTGCCGCGGTGGCCGCCGGCTTCGCCGCCCTGCGCGATGACGAAGTCCATGCCGGCTGCCTCGGCACGTTTGGCCTCCTCGATGCAGGTTGCGCTTGCGCCGAGGCGGATTCCGAGGGTCTTGAATTCGCGCACCCACTTTTCCTCGAGCTCGCCGAGGTGCGCAGTGAAAATCGCCGGCCGGATTGCAGCCACCGCGGCGAGCTGCGCCTGGAGATCAGGCGCATACGGAGGTTTCGCAGCCTCCGGCGCCGGCAGCCCCATCTCGGCGTACCAAGGGCCAAGCGCCGCGAGCACCGCGCTCTGGTGCACGGTGTCGATCGGCTCGGGTTGCGGCGAGACGAACAGGTTGATACCAAAGGGATGATCGGTTTTCGCGCGCACCTCGGCAGCCTGCTTCTTCATGTCATCGGGCTGCGTATACGCATGCCCGAACGAACCGAGCGCGCCGGCGCCGGAGCATGCCGTCACGAGTGCGACCGAGGATGGCCCGCCCGCCATCGGCGCCTGGACGATCGGCAGCCGGATGCCGAGGCGTTCGCAGAGCGGCGTTGCGAGATGTGCCATCACGCAGTCTCCGAGAAAAGTTCGCGCCCGATCAGCCAGCGCCGGATCTCGGACGTGCCTGCGCCGATCTCGTAGAGCTTGGCGTCGCGCCACAGGCGCCCGGTCGGCGTCTCGTTGATGTAGCCCATGCCGCCGAGCGCCTGGATCGCTTCACCCGCCATCCAGGTGGCCTTCTCGGCGGCATAGAGAATTGCGCCCGCGGCGTCCTTGCGTGTCGTCTCGCCGCGGTCCAAGGCTTGTCCGACTGCGTAGACATACGCGCGGCACGCGGAGAACGTGGTGTACATGTCGGCGAGCTTCCCCTGCATCAGCTGGAATTCGCCGATCGGCTGGCCGAATTGCTTGCGCTCGTGCACGTACGGCACCACGACGTCGAGGCACGCGGCCATGATCCCGAGCGGTCCGCCCGCGAGCACTGCGCGCTCATAGTCGAGCCCGCTCATCAGCACGTTCGCGCCGCGCCCTTCGCCGCCGAGGATGTTCCGCGATGGCACCTCGCAGTCGCGGAACACGAGCTCGCAGGTGTTCGAGCCGCGCATGCCGAGCTTGTCCAGCTTCTGCGCGGTCGAGAAGCCTTTCATTCCCTTCTCGATCAGGAACGCGGTGATGCCGCGCGGCCCGGCGTTGGCGTCGGTCTTCGCGTAGACGACGAGCACGTCGGCATCCGGGCCGTTCGTGATCCACATCTTGTTGCCGTTCAGCAGGTAGCGGTCGCCGCGCAGCTCGGCGCGCAGGCGCATGCCGACGACGTCGGAGCCGGCGCCCGGCTCCGACATCGCGAGCGCGCCGACATGCTCGCCGGAGACGAGCTTCGGCAGGTAGTGCTTCTTCTGCGCGTTGCTGCCGTTGCGGCGGATCTGGTTGACGCACAGGTTCGAGTGCGCGCCGTACGAAAGGCCGATCGAGCCCGACGCGCGACTCAGCTCCTCGACCGCGATGATGTGCGCGAGATAGCCGAGCGCGGAGCCGCCGTATTCCTCTTCCACCGTGATGCCGAGCAATCCGAGGTTGCCGAGCTTGCGCCACAGCTCGGCGGGGAACTGGTTGGTCGCGTCGATCTCGGCCGCGCGCGGCGCGACTTCCTTGCGGGCGAAATCCTGCACGCTCGCGCGCAGCATGGCGATCGTCTCGCCGTGCTCGAACTTGAGAAAGGGGAGGTCCATGGTGGCGGGGGAAGGCGAAAGCCTATGTTACGTTAACGTAAACGTCAATCCGGCTTGCTGCGGCGCGCCGGGCGGCGCTCGGGGCGGCGCGCCGCCAGGCGCTTGCGGATGCGCTTTTCGAAGACGCCGATTTCGCTGAGCTGCGATTCGAGGTCCGCGCGCTGCTGCTCGAGCGCGGTCTTGTGGCTCTCGAGCAAGGCGAGAAAGCGCTCGAGCTGCGGCCGGTCGTCGCGCCCCGGCTCGTACATGTCGATGAGCTCGCGGATCTCGGCAAGCGAAAGCCCCAGGCGCTTGCCCCGCAAGGTCAGCTTCAGCCGTGTGCGGTCGCGCTGCGCGTAGATGCGCCGCTGCCCCTCGCGGCGCGGCGCGAGCAAGCCGTGGTCCTCGTAGAAGCGGATCGTGCGCGGCGTGACGTCGAATTCGCGCGCAAGCTCCCCGATGGTGAACTCGGCGCGCTCGTTGGCGGAAGGGCTGGTCATGGAGTGCGGGTTGCCTCGTTGCTGCGATGCAGCGATAATGCTCCGCATGGGGCGACCCGCAGGAATTTTAGCCCACTGAGCAATGCGTCCCACCGATCCGCTCGAATTTCCGTACCCGCAGCCGCCTGAACCCGGCGCTGCGCTGTCGCTCGCGCCCGGAATCCACTGGTTGCGGATGCCGCTGCCGTTCGCGCTCGATCACATCAACCTGTGGCTGATCGAGGAGGACGCCGGCTGGACGCTCGTCGATACCGGGCTTGGCAACCGGGCGACACGCGATCTGTGGAAGTCGAGCCTCGACACGATGCTCGCCGGACGGCCGATTCAGCGAGTCGTCGTCACTCACTACCACCCGGATCACGCGGGCAACGCGGCGTGGCTGTGCGAGCGCTTCAACGCGCCGCTCTGGATGACGCGCGGCGAATTCCTTACCGTGCACGCCGTTCTGCACGGGGTGGCGAGCTTCTCCGCCGCTGCTTCGTCGGCGCTCTTTCGCGCCAACGGCATGGAGCCGGCGGCTGCGGCCGCGCTCCTTGCGCGCGGCGACCTCTACAGCAAGCTCGTACCGGCTTTCCCTCAGCACCACCGCCGCCTCCTGGAAGGCGCGAGCGTGACTCTTGGCGGCGAGGAGTGGCGCGTCATCATCGGCTACGGCCACGCGCCCGAGCACGCGTCGCTGTACTGCGAGCGGCTCAATGTCCTGATCTCGGGCGACATGCTGCTGCCGAAGATCTCGACCAACGTCGCCGTGCGGCCGATCGACCCGATGTCCGATCCGCTCGGGCTGTTTCTCACCTCGATCGGGCGCTACCGCGAGCTGCCCGAGGATGTGCTCGTGCTGCCGTCACACGGTGTTCCGTTTCGCGGCGCGCATGTGCGCGTCGCGGCGCTCGAAGCGCACCACGCGGAGCGGCTTGACGCGCTCGTCAAGGCGTGCGCCGCGGCGCCGAAGAGCGCCGCCGACCTGCTCGAAGTGCTGTTTCGCCGCAAGCTCGATTCGAGCCAGATTTTTTTCGCCATGGGCGAAGCGATCGCTCATGTTCATCACCTGCTCTACGCAAAGCGGCTCCACCGCAGCGTGGACGCCTACGGCGTGGCGCGCTTCAGCGCCGCCTGACCCACAAGGAGAATCGATGGAAGCGTCGCAGCTCGCGGTAAAGCCCGAAGATGCGCAGAAGGTCTTTCGCGAGGTCGCCGAGCGCTCGGCGAGGATCATCGGCGATTTCGCGCAGCGCCACATGGCGAACAGCATTTCGGCGGCGGTCAGCGATGAATTGGGCATCGCCAAGGCGTACATGGACCTGTACTCACGCATGCTCGCCAACCCGTACCTTCTTGCCAGCGCCTCTGCCAACATGATGTTCGACTACATGCACCTATGGCAGTCGAGCTGGCTGAAGATGGTCGGCGTGCAATCACCGCCCGCTGCGGCCCCTGCGAAGGGCGACTCGCGCTTCAAGGACGAGAGCTGGGATTCGAACTTCCTGTTCGACTTCTTCAAGCAGTCGTATCTGATCGCGGCGCGCCAGATCCAGCAGACGGTCGCCAACGTCGACGGCCTGCCGGAAGAGTCGCGCAAGAAAGTCGCGTTCTTCACCCGCCAATACGTAGACGCACTCGCGCCTTCCAACTTCGTCCTGACGAACCCGCAGGTGCTGCGCGAAACGGTCGCTTCGGGAGGCCAGAACCTGCTCAAGGGGCTGAACAACCTGCTGTCCGACATCGAAAAGGGCGAGGGGCAGCTGCGCATCTCGATGACCGACGAGCGCGCGTTCGAATTCGGCAAGAACGTCGCCATTACGCCGGGGAAGGTCGTCTACCAGACCGACCTGATGCAGCTGATCCAGTTTTCGCCGACGACGAAAGAGGTCTACCGGCGGCCGCTGATCATCGTGCCGCCGTGGATCAACAAGTACTACATCCTCGACCT
>DASYPC010000028.1:0-1527 GCA_036007105.1 Burkholderiales bacterium
CATTCGCCATCATGTGGTCGAGCGCTCCACGCTGCGCCGCCTCGCGGGGATCGAGGCCCTCGGCCGCGGCGGTGAGGCCGACCTCGATGCGCTCGCCGACGCAGAGCAAACCTTTCTCGACCTGATCCTCGCTCAGCAGGTCGAGGACATCGAGCATGGCCGGCCTGCGACCAATCGGGTCGCGGTCGGACGCCTGTCGCGGCGTGACCGTAACCGTCTGCGCGCCGCGCTCAAGGCCCTGGAGAGCGTCGAAGAGCTCACGCGCGACCTGTTGCCGTGAGGCTTCGGGTCACCCATCCTGGGGCGAGACTCTCGAGCTCTGATCGCTTGGCACCCGCGATTGATCGGTGAGCCGTTGAGGCCGCGCGCGACGCTCAGCACGCTCGTGCCCCCGCACCATCATCGAGAGCGCTGATCTATGTGTGCAGGTCTTGCCGCCCTCCCCGCCGAACAGCATAAATCCCTCCAAAACCAATGATTAGCAGAGGCAAACCCAGCGCGAGGCGCTGACGCTCGCGCGCCTTGCCGCGCAGATAGCGCAGGACCAGCTGATCGCCGGCGGAAATCTCGCTCCGTCCGGCGAGGTACTGGCGCAGCTGCTCTGCCTTGTCCGGCTCCATCTCGATCTTGCCCCAGCGCACATCCTGCTCCAAGGCTCGCAGGCGCAGCAGTTCGGCTCTCGCGCGCGCGATCGAGTCGAGGACTTCGTTGCGCGTCATACGCTCGCCCGAGCTGAGAAACGCGGTCTGGACTGGAGGCGCGATATCCTCCAACGCATCGAGCCACGGCTGGTCCATGGCCGGGAACGCCACGAGCAGCAATCCGGCGAGGACCGCCGCGGCGGAGGCGAACAGCGCTGCCGCTCGCATGGTCAGCTCCGGCACCGAAAGGCCGAGAACCACCAGCGCGGTCGCTGCGCCGAACGCGGTGACGATCGCTGGACCGGTCGGGAAGTCCCACGTCCAGGAGGCATAGAGTCCGACCGCCGTGAGCCCGGCCCCGAGCGCCCATGCGAGGAGGAGCCGCCATCGCAGGTCCGCCGCAAACAGGCCGGCCAACGCGGCGGGAATGATGAGATAGCTGAACACGAGCAGGACGCCGGCCATGCGCACCGACGACGTCACCACCAGCGCGAAAGAACCGTAGAATACCACGTCCCAGAAAAGGACATTGCGGCGCAGCGCGGCGGCGAGCAGCGGATGGAAGGAGACTTCGAAGAGTGGCTGGCGAAAAATGAAGTGCACCGCGCCGATCGCCGCGTAGAGAAGCGCGATGTGAGCGACCTCCTGCGGCGTGACGGTGAGGATCGAGCCGATGAGAAGCTGCTTGATGTGCTCCGCACCCTGCGGTGCGCGGTCGAGCGCCAGCACACCGATCGACGCCGACACCGCATAGACGATCCCGATCACCGCCTCCTGTTGCAGCAATTTTTCGTAGGGCCGCGCCAGTGCAAACAGGGCCGCTCCGCCGATCGCAAAGGCGAACGCGTACCAGTAGCCCGCCTCGCTTTGCACCGAATGGCCGGCG
>DASYPC010000029.1:0-2730 GCA_036007105.1 Burkholderiales bacterium
GATCGCTTGGCGCCGGGCGTCATGATGGTCGAGGGAGATCCGGCGCCTGCGCGCGCGTTTGCCGACTACAGCTTGATCCGGCGCAACGGCTCGGTCGTCGGCTTCGAGCCGGCCAAGATTTCGGTGGCGATGACCAAGGCATTTCTCGCCGTGAGCGGAAACCAGGCGGCCGCGTCGGCGCGCATCCGAGAGATCGTGGGTGCGCTCACCACGCATGTCGTTGCGGCGCTGCGGCGTCGCCAGCCGCAGGGCGGCACTTTCCACATCGAAGACGTCCAGGATCAGGTGGAGCTGGCGCTGATGCGTTCCGGCGAGCACGACGTGGCGCGTGCTTATGTTCTATACCGCGAGGAGCGCGCCCGGGCCCGCGCCCAGGAAAAGGCGGCGCGCGACCCGGGTCCCGCAGCGCCCGCGGTGATTCATGTGCTGCAGAACGGCATCCGCAAGCCGCTCGACCAGGCGGCGCTCGCCGGGCTGGTGACTTCGGCCTGCGTGGGGCTGGGCGATGCCGTCGAGCCTTCCGCAATCCTCGAGGCGACCCTGCGCGACCTGTATGACGGCGTACCGATGGCGGAAGTGCGCAAATCGGCGATCCTCGCGGCGCGCGCACTGCTCGAGAAGGAGCCGGCCTACAGTTATGTGACGGCGCGACTCCTCCTGCACACGATCCAGCAGGAGGTGCTGGGCGAGGAAGGCGGGTACGCGGACATGCAGGCGGGGTACGCTGCCTACTTCCCCGAATACGTCCGGCGCGGGATCGAAGCGGAGCTGCTCGATCCGCGGATGGCCGAATTCGACCTTGGCCGGCTCGGACGCGCGCTCGACGCGTCGCGCGACCTGCGCTTCGGCTATCTCGGGCTGCAGACGCTGTACGACCGGTATTTTCTGCACATTTCAGGTCGCCGGATCGAGCTGCCGCAGGCGTTCTTCATGCGCGTAGCCATGGGCCTCTCGCTCAACGAGCACGACCGCGAAGCGCGTGCAATCGAGTTCTACGACGTGCTGTCGACCTTCCAGTTCATGAGTTCGACGCCGACCCTGTTCAATTCCGGAACGACGCGCTCGCAGCTTTCGTCGTGCTATCTGAGCACCGTATCGGACGACCTGGAAGGCATCTACGAGGCGATCAAGGAAAACGCGCTGCTCGCCAAGTATGCGGGCGGCCTGGGGAACGACTGGACGCCGGTGCGGGCGCTGGGCGCCTACATCAAGGGAACGAACGGCAAGAGCCAGGGCGTGGTGCCGTTCCTCAAGGTGGTCAACGACACCGCGGTCGCGGTCAACCAGGGAGGCAAGAGAAAGGGCGCCGTGTGCTCTTACCTGGAGAGCTGGCACCTGGACATCGAAGAGTTCCTCGAGCTGCGCAAGAACACCGGGGACGACCGGCGCAGGACGCACGACATGAACACGGCGAACTGGATTCCGGACCTGTTCATGAAACGCGTGATGCACGACGCGGAATGGACGCTGTTTTCGCCGTCCGACGTTCCCGAGCTGCACGACCGGTTCGGCAGGGCCTTCGAGGAAGCGTACTTGCGCTGCGAGGAGAAGGTGACGCGCGGCGAGATCCGCCTGCACAAGAAGCTGCCCGCGCGGCAGCTCTGGCGCAAGATGCTCTCGATGCTGTTCGAGACCGGGCATCCGTGGATCACGTTCAAGGATCCCTGCAACCTGCGCAGCCCGCAGCAGCACATGGGGACGGTGCACAGCAGCAACCTGTGCACCGAGATCACGTTGAATACCTCGAGCGACGAGATCGCAGTCTGCAATCTCGGCTCGGTGAATCTGGTTGCGCACCTGAGCGCGGACGGACTCGACTTCGAGAAGGTGAAGGCGACCGTGCGCACCGCGATGCGCATGCTGGATAACGTGATCGACATCAACTATTACGCAGTGGAGAAGGCGCGCAACTCGAATCTCCGCCACCGGCCGGTCGGCCTGGGCATCATGGGGTTCCAGGATTGCCTGCATCACCTGCGGATCCCGTATTCGTCTCAAGCCGCCGTCGAATTCGCCGACCAGTCGATGGAGCAGGTGGCCTACGCGGCGTACTGGGCCTCGACCGAGCTCGCCGAGGAGCGGGGACGCTATTCCTCGTTCCAGGGGTCGCTCTGGGATCGCGACCTCCTGCCGCAGGACACGCTCGATCTTCTCGCCGAGGAGCGCGGCGGCCATGTCGAGGTGGACCGTTCGTCGAGCCTCGACTGGAAGCCGCTGCGCGAGCGCATTCGCGCGCACGGCATGAGGAATTCGAATTGCCTCGCGATCGCTCCGACGGCGACCATCGCCAACATCGTCGGCGTCTCGGCGTCGATCGAGCCGACGTACCAGAACCTGTATGTCAAGTCGAACCTGTCGGGCGAGTTCACGGTCGTGAACGAGAACCTGGTGTCCGACCTCAAGCAGGCCGGATTGTGGGACGAGGTGATGATCGCCGACCTGAAGTACTTCGACGGCAACCTCGCCCGGATCGATCGCGTGCCCGCCGATCTGCGGCGTCTCTACGCGACTGCCTTCGAGATCGAGCCCAAGTGGTTTGTCGAGGCCGCTGCGCGCCGGCAGAAGTGGATCGACCAGTCGCAGTCGCTCAACATCTACATGGCCGGGGCCTCCGGCCGCACGCTCGACGAGACCTACCGCTTGGCGTGGGTGAGGGGACTGAAGACGACCTACTACTTGCGCGCGCTCGGCGCGACGCATGCAGAAAAGTCAACCAGTCGGGCCGGGCAG
>DASYPC010000030.1:0-13290 GCA_036007105.1 Burkholderiales bacterium
GCCTTCACTTGCGGGTTGGACAGCATGATCTTGAAGGCCGCCGTGACGCGCTCGGTCGTCGCTCCGCCGCCGACGTCGAGGAAGTTCGCCGGCTCGCCGCCAAACAGCTTGATCGTGTCCATGGTCGCCATCGCGAGGCCCGCGCCGTTCACCATGCAGCCGATGTTGCCGTCGAGCGAGATGTACGAGAGCTCGTGCTTCGAGGCCTCGATCTCGAGCGGGTCTTCCTCGTCGAGGTCGCGCATCGCCACGATGTCGGGATGGCGAAACAGCGCGTTGTCGTCGAAGTTGAACTTGGCGTCCAGCGCGACGACCTCGCCCTTGCCGGTGACGACGAGCGGGTTGATCTCGGCGAGCGAAGCGTCGGTCTCGTTGAAGCACTGGTAGAGCGCCTGCAGGAGCTTCGCGCCCTGGCCGACTGACGCGGCGGGAATGCCGATCTTGCGGCCGACGTCCTGCGCATCGGCGTCGGTGAGGCCGGCGGCGGGATCGATGAACACCTTGTGGATTTTCTCCGGGTGCGTCGCCGCGACCTCCTCGATGTCCATGCCGCCCTCGGAGGACGCCATCAGGCACACGCGCTGCGTCGCGCGGTCGACCACCATGCCGATATAGAGCTCCTGCTTGATGTCGGCGCCCTCCTCGATCAGCAGGCGCCGCACTTTCTGTCCCTGGGGGCCGGTCTGGGGCGTGACGAGCTGCATGCCGAGGATCTGCGCGGCGCGCTCGCGCACTTCGTCGAGCGATTTCGCGACTTTCACGCCGCCGCCCTTGCCGCGGCCGCCGGCATGGATCTGCGCCTTCACCACCCACAGGTTGCCGCCGAGCTTCTTCGCCGCCTCGACCGCTTCATCGACGCTGAAGCAGGGCACGCACCGCGTCGTTGCGACCCCGAACCTGCGGAACAGCTCCTTGCCCTGGTATTCGTGGATCTTCATGCGCGCTTCCTCCGGCCCGGGGGCGCAAATTTTATCACCCGCTCCGGCGGCGTCCCGCGCCGCACGAGGGAAAAGCTACAATCGTGCAATGCAGTTCATCCTGGCGCTCGATCAAGGCACCACCAGCTCGCGCGCCATCGTCTTCGATGCCGAAGGCTCGCCGCGCGCCGTCGCGCAACGCGAATTCCGCCAGATCTTCCCGCAGCCCGGCTGGGTCGAGCACGATCCGCACGAAATCTGGATCTCGCAGCGCGACATGGCGCGCGCGGCGATCGAGCAGGCCGACATCGAGCCGGAGCAGATCCGCGCGATCGGGATCGCCAACCAGCGCGAGACCACCGTGCTGTGGGACCGCCAGACCGGCGAGCCGCTTTATAACGCGATCGTCTGGCAGGACCGGCGCACCGCCGCGCAGTGCGCCGATCTGCGCGCGTCGGGCGCCGAGGAAACGGTGCGCGCGAAGACCGGCCTGGTGTTCGATCCGTACTTCTCGGGCACCAAGCTTGCCTGGCTGCTGGACAACATTCCGGGCGCGCGCACGCGCGCCGAGCGCGGCGAGCTCGCCTTCGGCACGATCGATACCTGGATCGCTTGGAATTTCTCGCAAAGCCGCACCCACGTGACCGACCCGTCGAACGCGTCGCGCACCATGCTGTTCAACATCCGCACGGGCGACTGGGACGACGAGCTGCTGCAGATCCTGCGGGTGCCTCGCGCCATCCTGCCGGACGTCTATCCATCGGCGCATATCTTCGGCATGGCGGCGCCGGAAATCCTCGGTACCGCGTTACCGATCGCCGGCATCGCGGGCGACCAGCAGGCGGCGCTCTTCGGGCAGGGCTGCCACCGGGCCGGAATGGCGAAGAACACCTATGGCACCGGCTGCTTCATGCTGCTGCACACCGGCGACCAGGTCGTCGCGTCGCAGAACGGGCTTCTTACGACTGCGGCGGCGCAGCTCGGCCGCGCAATCGACGCACGCGATGCCGAAAAGGAATACGTGCTCGAGGGCAGCGTGTTCGTTGCCGGCGCCGTAGTGCAGTGGCTGCGCGACGAGATGCGCTTCTTCGGCTCATCGACCGAGATCGAGGCGATGGCGGCCAGCGTGCACGACAACGGCGGTGTGTACCTCGTTCCGGCGTTCACCGGGCTCGGCGCGCCGCACTGGGACCCGTACGCGCGCGGCACGATCGTCGGGCTGACGCGCGGCGCCGGGCGCGGGCATGTCGCCCGCGCGGCGCTTGAATCGATCGCCTTCCAGAGTGCGGACGTGCTCGAAGCGATGCAGAAGGATTCCGGCGAACGGCTCTCCGAGCTGCGCGTGGACGGGGGCGCCGCGGCGAACGACCTGCTGATGCAGTTCCAGGCCGACATCCTCGGGGTACCCGTGGTGCGCCCGCGTGTGCTCGAGACGACCGCGCTCGGCGCGGCCTACCTCGCCGGGCTCGCGACCAGCCTCTGGTCTTCGCGCGAGGAGATCGCGTCGCATTGGGAGATGGAGCGCATGTTCGAGCCGCAGATGAACGCCGACGCCGTGGCCGACCTGCTCGGGCGCTGGCGCTCGGCGGTACACCGGTCGCTGCGCTGGGCCGACCTCGCATGATCGTCGTTCACCATCTGAATAATTCGCGCTCGCAACGCATCCTGTGGCTGCTGGAGGAGCTCGGCACGCCGTACCGGATCCAGCAATACCAGCGCGACCAGAAGACGAACCTCGCACCACCGGAATTGCGCGACACTCATCCGCTCGGCAAGTCGCCCGTGATCCAGGACAGCGAGCGGGTGCTCGCCGAATCCGGTGCGATCGTCGAGTATCTCGTCGAGCGCCACGGAAGCGGCCGGTTGATGCCATCGCGCGGCACCGATGAGCACGTGCGCTACCTGCATTGGATGCATTTCGCCGAGGGCACGATCATGCTGCACCTCGTCGCCCGGCTCTATCTGACGCGAGTCGGCGAGGCGGGGAAGGCGTTGCTGGCGCGCGTCGAGGGGATGATCGGCGCCGAGCTCGACCTGGTCGAGGCCGAGCTCGGGCGTGGCCCGCATCTCGCGGGAGCGGAATTCAGTGCGGCCGACGTGCAGATGGGGTTTCCGCTGGAATTCGCGGCGTTCGCGGGACTCGCGACGGAACGTCATCGCAGGGTGCGCGACTACCTCGCACGCATGCAGTCGCGTCCTGCCTATCGCCGCGCGGTGGAAAAGGGCGGCGCCTACGCGTTCGATCCCGCGAGCGCAGATCGCGCCGCTCCGTTTCCGAAGCCGGCGCGATGACACTTCAGTTCTGCCAGACGCGCCGCGCGAACGCCGGATAGTTCTCGGCGATCTTCGTAGCCACCACACCGCGAAGCAGGGCCAGCTCTGCCGCGGACGGCGCATGAGTATCCGGGACGTTCGCGGGGCAGTCGAAATCAAACCCGGTGTTCTCGCGAATGTCGCTCACCGCGTGTCCCGGATGCACGGACTCGAGGCGAAAGCGCCGCGCGTCCTTCTGCCACGCGAAGATCGCCTTTCCGGTGACGAGCGCCTGCGGGCCGCCGCGGCGCCACACCTCCGGCGGGCTCCAGCCGGGCGCGGAGATGAAATCGACCCTGCGGACGAGCACCCGCTTCGAATGCTCCTCGCGAAACAGGATCGTGCGCTTGGCCGCGAAATACATGAACCCCGAGCCGAACGAGCCGGGAAAGCGTGCCGCCACCGCGGGATATTCGCCGGTGCCGACGAGATTGATGTTCGCCTCGCCGTCGATCTGCGCGCCGCCGAGGAAGAACACGTCGACGCGGCCCTGCCCGGCGAGATCGAAGAGCTCGCGCGAGCCTTCGGTGTAGGGATTCGCCTTGCGCTGGTGCATCAGCGACAGGCGCGGCCGCCCGCCGTTTTGCGCGCGCAGGAGCTCGCACGCGCTCGCCGGGATCGGCGACGCGGCGCCTACCGCGACGTGCGCAGCGTCACCGATGAGCCGCGCGATCGCGCAGGCGAGCAGCTCTTCCGGTGCGTACGAACTCATCGAGGTAGTGCTCGAATCCGGCCTGCGTGCGCGCCGCTTTCGCATACTGCTGGAGGTGCGCGTCGTCGATCGGGTAGAGGTCGATCACGCCGAGCGGCCAGGCGCCGCGCTCGGCTTGCGCCACGCCGGTGATATAGACCGAGGAGACCACGCCCGGCGCGAGCAGCTCATCTTCGAGCATGTCGCCGTCGCGCATCTCTTCATACGTGACGTAGCAGCGCTTCGATGCGTGCGCGATCGTCGCGAGCTCGCGCCGGCGGCCGACCCAGACGTTGCCGGCGCGATCCGCCCAGCGCGCGTGAAAGAGCGCGACGTCGGGCTCGATCGCGCGAGCGAGCACGATCGGGTCGGGCGCCTGCGACAGCGGGTTCTGGATCGTCTTCCAGTCTTCGCGGTGCCTTGCGAGGTCCGATCCGATCACGCCGCGCGACGGCATGAACGGAACGCCTTTCTCCGCGGCCTGCAGGCCGCCGTGAACGAGCGGGCAGGTCGCGTCCTTCACTTTCAGCGCGCCGGATTGCGCGGCCTCGGTGAAGCGCGGCGCGAGGCCCGCTTCGCCGAGCGAGACCGCGCTCGTCTCGATCTCGGCGACGCAGCCCGCCCCGATCAGCAGATCGGCGCACAGGCCGAGTTGCGGGACGCCGAGCAGCCGCAGGCCGCGCGCATTGCGGCGCACGAGCGCACGCACTGCTTCCATCGCGACGAGCGAGTAATCGGGCGGCATCGCGACGAAAGCGCCGTCCGCAATCGCGGCCGCGATCTCCTCCGCGCTCGCGAGGAAACGCGTCTCGTTCGACGGCAGGCTCACGCCGTCCCGCCGACCGTCAGGCCCTCGATCTTGAGCGTCGGCTGGCCGACGCCGACCGGCACGCTCTGCCCTTCCTTGCCGCAGGTGCCGATGCCGGTGTCGAGCTGGAGATCGTTGCCGACCATCGTCACGCGCGTGAGCGCATCGGGCCCGTTGCCGATCAGCGTCGCGCCCTTCACCGGATGCGTGACCTTGCCGTTCTCGATCCAGTAGGCTTCGGCGGCGGAGAACACGAACTTGCCGTTGGTGATGTCCACCTGCCCGCCGCTGAAATTGACCGCGTAGAGCCCTTTGTCGACCGAAGCGATGATCTCGCTCGGGTCGTGCGCGCCGGCGAGCATGTAGGTATTCGTCATCCGCGGCAGCGTGAGGTGCGCGAACGATTCGCGCCGGCCGTTCCCGGTGACGGGCATCTTCATCAGCCGCGCGTTGAGGCTGTCCTGCAGGTAGGTCCGCAGGATCCCATCCTCGATCAGCACGGTGCGGCTGGTCGGTGTTCCTTCGTCGTCCACGGTGAGCGAGCCGCGCCGGCCGGGGAGCGTTCCGTCGTCGACCACCGTCACGCCGGGCGAGGCTACGCGCTCGCCGATGCGGCCCACGAATGCCGAGCTGCCCTTGCGGTTGAAATCGCCTTCGAGGCCGTGCCCGATCGCCTCGTGCAGCAGCACACCGGGCCAGCCGGGTCCGAGCACCACGGTCATCGTGCCGGCAGGCGCCGGGCGCGATTCGAGGTTGACGAGCGCCTGCGACACCGCGGCCCGCGCATACGATTCGAGCACCTCGTCGCTGAAGTGTGAGTAGTCGGTGCGCGCGCCGCCGCCTGCGGTGCCGGTTTCGCGCCGGCCGTTCTGCTCCGCGATCACCTGCAGCGACAAGCGCACGAGCGGCCGCACGTCCGCCGCGACGCCGCCCTCGGCGCGAGCGATCAGCACGACCTCGTATTCGGCGCCCAGATGCGCCATCACCTGCATCACGCGCGGATCGAGCGCCCGGCACATCTTTTCCACCTTCTCGAGCATCCGCACCTTGTCTTCGGCCTGCAGCGATGCGAGCGGGTCGACCGGCTGGTAGCGCATCGGTGCGCGGCTGCGGGCAGCGGCGAGCGCGGGATGGCGCTTCGCTTTCGCGGGGCCCCGAACCGCAACGCTGCCGGACTGCCCGGCCTGCGCGATCGCGCGGGTGGCACGCGCCGCATCCTCCAGCGCGTGGTAGCTGATCTCGTCGGAATACGCGAACGCGGTCTTCTCGCCGGCGATTGCGCGCACACCCACGCCCTGCTCGATGCTGAAGCTGCCCGACTTGACGATGCCTTCCTCGAGGCTCCAGCTCTCCGAGCGCGTGTACTGGAAGTAGAGGTCGGCGGAATCGAGCTTGCGCTGGCGCAGCGCGCCAAACACCGCATCGAGGCGGCCCTGCTGCAGCTCGTAGGGCGCGAGCAGGCAGGAGTCCGCAGTAGCGAGGAGGACGTCGGATTCCATCAGGCGAGCTTCCGGTTCTGCAGGGCGGGTAGGGATTGTCTCACTTCGGCAAGGCGCCGCGCGTCCATGTCGGCGAGCACCACGCCCTCGCCCTCGACGCGCTCGGCGAGCACCACGCCCCAGGGATCGACGATCAACGTGTGGCCATGGGTGCGGCGCCCGTTCGCGTGGCGTCCGCCCTGCGCGGGCGCCACGACGTAACAGAGATTCTCAATCGCGCGCGCGCGCAAGAGCGTCTCCCAGTGCGCAGCGCCGGTCGTCGCGGTGAACGCCGAAGGCACGAACCAGCAATCGACGTCGGCGAAGCGCCGGTAGAGCTCCGGAAAGCGCAGGTCGTAGCACACCGAGAGCCCGAGCCTGCCGAACGGGCTCGCCACCGCGAGCGGCTCGTCGCCGGGCTCGATCGTCCGCGACTCGTCGTAGCGCTCCTTCGCGCCCTGGTAGGAGAACAGATGGATCTTGTCGTAGCGCGCGATGCGGTTGCCGGCGTCGTCGAACACCAGGCTTGCGTTGCGCACGCGCCCGGCGTCGCCGCACTCGAGCGGCACGGTGCCGCCGACGAGCCAGATCTTGTTGCGCCGCGCGGTCTCGGCGAGGAAATCCTGGACCGGACCGGCGCCATCGCGCTCGCGGATCTTCACCTTGTCGGTGTCGTGGCCGCCGAGCACGCAGAAGAACTCGGGCAGCGCGGCGATCTGCGCGCCGCCCGCCGCGGCCTGCGCGACGAGACGCTCGGCGGCGGCGAGGTTGAACGCGACATCCGGCGCCGACACCATCTGGATCGCGGCGATCCGCGTTGTGCTCATGGCGCTCCGCTCGGCTCGCGCGGCACCGCGCCGAGCGATTGCACGTTCGGCTCGTCCCAGCGCCCGCTCACCGAGTACTCGTACGCGAGGATCTGGCCGACCGGCTCCTTGAGCAGGCCCTGCGCGATCGCCATGCCGATGCCGACCACCGGGTTGACCATCGTCGCGAGCGCGGTCACCCCGCGGCGCATGCTCGGCACCACCTTGACATGCAGGTTCTGCGTTTCCTTGTCCAGGTTGATCTCGCCGCTCATATTGATTTCCGCGGCCGACCCGCGGATCTTCAGGTCCTTGGTGCTCATGACCCCCTTGGACACCTGGAACGACGAAGAGATCGCATCGAACGGCAGGCCTTTCGCCGCCGCATCGTTGAAGCTGAGCGACAGCAGCGACAGCACGCGCCCGAAGCCCGAGGTGATCTGCGGAAACTCGCCCTTCTCGGCGGTCAGCTTGAGCTCGCCGGAAAGACTTGGGTAGTCGAGCGCGAGCGGGCTGCCGTTCCACGCGAGCGAGCCCTCGAGCGTCGCGCTGCCGCCGTGCACGCGGTCCGGGTAGCCGACGCGCTCGAGGAACTTGCCGACGTCGCTCGATTCGAGCTTGAGCTTGAGCGCCATGCGCGAAGTCTCGCCGGCCCGCCACGCGCCGGTTCCCGAGAGCGAGACCTCCGGGTTGACGACGACCAGCCGGTCGATGCGCCAGTTCGGGCCGTCGTGCCGCGCCGCGACCTCGACACGCCCGACAGGCTTGCCTCGATGCGTGAACGTCTCGGCGACCAGATCGATCGCCGGCAGCTCCTTCGTCGATTCGCCCACTTTCACGCCCGGCGAATCGTCCGGGATGCGCAGATGAGAGAGCCGCGCGACGAGCTGTCCCGAGCCGGTGGGGCGGTAGCTCAGCTCGCCCGCCAACTCCGCCGCGTTGAGGCTTGCCGACCACCCGGACGGATCGATCCCCGCGCGCAACGAAACGTTCGTCAGGCGCTTGCCCTGGACGTCGAGAGCGCCAAGGCGCAGGTCGAGATTCGCCACGCCCGCGCCGCCCGCCGGACCGCCACCGGCCTTGCCTTCATCGACGAAAAGCGGCATCCACCGGTCCAGGTCGAGCGCGGGCAACGAGCCGTAGACCGTGGTACCGGGACGCTCCGGAATGCGCACCGCTTCGCCCGCGACCGGGCTGAGCGCAACCGACGTTCGCTGCACCTGCATCTCGTTCCCCACCTTCGCGCGCAGGAACTCGGCGGTGACGATCCTGCCGACCGTGATCGAGATGCGGTCGCGGTTCTCGATCGGAAAGATGTCCACGCGCAGCGGCACCTGCTCGGCGGCGCTCTTCGCAAGCGGCGGCGGGAGATCGCTCGCCACGCCGCGCAGCGGCGTCTCGAACGAAATCTGCGTGCGCCCGCCCTTCACCGACACGGTCCCCGTATAGGGCGCGGAGCCCGAGAGGCGCGCACGCCACGGATGATCGAAGAGCGGGCCCATTCCGGCAACGGTCGCTTCGCCGCGCGCGGTCACGCTGACCCCGCCCTCGGGACTCGTCCCGCCCGTGATCGACACCGGCCCGCCGAAGAGCTGGCCGCGCGCTTCGTGGATGGTGAGATTGGATTCGGTGAAGCCGATGCGCCCCGAAGCGCGCTCGATCGGCGGCAATCGCAGGTCCACCGTCGTGGTGTTGCCGGAGAACTGGTAGTCGCCGGCGACCTTCGTTTTCGGCAGATCGTGCAGCGGCATGTCCAGGCGCAGCTGCAGCTTGCCGTTGCCCGTCGCCGCCATCGGATCGGTGACGCCGTCGATCATGCGCCGCACCGGGCTTGCCTGGATGAACTTGAAGAATTCCGAGGTCGGGCCGTCCGCGTGCCCGTTGACGACCAGCATCGGCTCGGCGCTGCCCAGGTTCGGAATGCTCACCTTCACGTTGGAGATCTTCGTGCCGAGGATCGACCCGGCGCGGCCGACGATCTCCATCCGGTTGCGCTCGAAGAGCAGGTCGCCCTCGATCGCTTCGATGATCGGCCAGCCAGGGACGTACTCGAGCTCCGCGCCCGAGACGCGCGCGTTGACCTGGAACTGGCCCTTGGCCGGATCGACGAACGGAAAATCGTTCAGGTCGCCTTTCAGGCGCAGCCGCACGTCCGCGGAGCTCCCGGCTCGAATCGAACGCGTAAGCCATTCGCGCGTCGCGACTCCCATGATCGCGCCGAGCGGCAGGTACCGGGCGAGGTTCTTCGCGCTCGCGCGCGCGAGCTGCGCCGAGAGATCGATCGTTCCGCCGCCTTTTTCCGCGTGCTGGTACGTCCCGAACGCGGTGCCGGCGAGGTCGCGGTTGGCGTAGCTCAGGCCGGCGATGCGGAACGCAAATGGGCCGGCCGCCGAACGCTCCCATTGGACCTGCCCGCTCAGCGTATCGAGCGCAATGCGCGGCTCGGGAAAGACTCTCGGCAGATCGAGCGTCGCCTTTTGCGACGCGAGATGCAGGTTCCCCTTCGCGTCACTCGCTTCGATGCTGCCCGAGAGCCCGGAGAAGCCCGGCACCGTGCGCCACGCGTTCATCGTCATTCCCTCGAAGCGCGTCTTGAGGAGGAACGAGCTCGCCTCGGGAAGCTCGCCGGACCACTCAAATCGCGCATCGAGCAGGTTTCCGTGCGGCGCGAGGTCGGCGAGGAGCTTGCGCAGATCGGCGGGGAACGGCAGGAACTCGGCGAGTCGCGCGAGCGGCTCGAGCTCGATCAGGTCTGCGCTCACGATGCCGTGCTGCGGCCGGCCCGCGGCGGCGGGCTCCAGCGTGGCCTGGAAGCTCGTCGCGTGCATCTCCGGGCCACGTCCCGAGGAGAGCGCGAGGTTGCGGGCGCCGAATTCGTAGCCGCGCTCGGTCTGGCGGCCGTGCAGCCGGCCGCTGACCGAGGCGACTTCGAGCACCGGCAGGTCCTTGGCAAGCTGCCCGACCACGTTGTTCAGCGCCAGGTCGGCGGTTGCGCGGCGCACTTCGCCCCCGACGAGGGTCGTCCAGAGGCGCACCGCGCCGAATCCCTTGCGCACGTCGACCGGATAGTCGAACCAGGCGCGCCATGCCGCGAGGTCGGTGGTGCCGAGCTCGGCGAAGACGCGCCCGTTCCATGACTGCAGCTGGCGCACCGAGCCGCCCGCGAGCTCGGCGCGCACTTCGAGAGCGGAGCCGAGCTCCACCGGCGGGCGCGCCGACAGGCCGAAGGAGTGATCGTAGTCTTCGTTGCGCAGGCGAGCGTTCAACTGCGTCAGCGCCAGGGGTGGCGCGCCGCGCATTTCGTCCAGCCAGCCGATCTCGGCGTTGCGCACCTCGATCTCGCGCTGCTCGAGGATCCAGTCGGCGAGCTTGGTGTCGCCCGTGCGGTCGCCGAGCCGGATGCCGGCGATCGTGATTGCTCCGTCGCGGTCGCGGCGCAGGCTCATGCGCGGCCCGTCGATCGACAGCGAATGCAGCTGCAGCTCGGCGTGCAGCAGCGTGCGCCACGAAATCACCGCGTCGACCACCGGCAGCACCAGCGCCTCGCGCCCGTTGGTGTCGTAGACGCGCACGTCGGCGACGACGAGCCGCGGCAGCAGGCCGCGCCAGTCGGGCTCGATCGCGCCGACCGAGATTTTCAGCCCGGTCGCTTCCGAAGCGGCGGCGACGATGTCGTCCCGGTAGCGCTCCACGTTCGGCAGCAGCCAGTAGCGCAGTGCGAGGAACCCGAGCGCGGCCGCGAAGAACACGATCCAGGCGAGGATCTCGAGCGCGTCGAGCCACGGCGCGACGAAACGCGCGACGCGTGCGAACGGGGCGAGCAGGCGCGCGCGCCGGCTCGGCGGCGTTTTTTCTGGCTGTGTCGTTGCGATTTCGGATTGCATGCAGCTCCGCGCTGCCTCTATATTCGGGGTGACCTTCCAGAACGGATAACGTTCGACCCTTTCTGCGGGTCGATTCTATCGGTAAATGCCCGATCTGATTCGAAAAACTGCGCTTTCGCGCTACGCGTCGAAACTGCTTGCGGCGCGTCCGGAGCTCGGCTCCGAGCTGACTGCGGCGCAAGGGTTTTCGGTCGAGGAAATCGACGTCGCGCTCGCTGGCGCGCTCGAAGACGACGAAGACGCAATCAAGCGCCGCCTGAGGCGCTTGCGCCAGCGCGTGCTCCTGCGCGTGATGTCCCGCGACCTGGACGGCGCGGCGGATCTCGGCGAAGTGTGTGAAACGATGAGCGCGCTCGCCGATGCATCGATCGGCTGCGCGCTTGGCTGGGCCGAGCGGCAGTACGCCGCAAAGCATGGCGCGCCGCGCACGTCTTCCGGCGCTCGCTGCGATCTCGTCGTCGTCGGCATGGGAAAGCTCGGCGGGCGCGAGCTGAACGTATCGTCGGACATCGACCTCGTGGTCCTCTATCCGGAGGAAGGCGACACGGACGGTGCGCGGCCGATCACGAACCACGAGTACTTCGACCGCGTCGGGCGCCGCGCGATCAAGCTCCTTGCCGACGTGACCGAGGACGGCTTCGCGTTCCGGGTCGACATGCGGCTGCGGCCGTACGGCGAATCCGGGCCGCTCGTCGCGAGCTTCGAGGCGCTGGAAGCATATTTCGTCTCGCAGGGACGCGAATGGGAGCGCTACGCGTGGATCAAGGCGCGGCCGCTCACGGGCGGCGGCCACGCGGAGCTCGATTCGATCGTGCGGCCGTTCGTCTACCGCAAGTACCTCGACTTCGGCACGCTCGCCGCGATGCGCAGGCTGCACGCCGAAGTGCGGCGCGACGTGGCGCGGCGCGAGCTTGCGCAACACGTCAAGCTCGGGCCGGGCGGAATTCGCGAGATCGAGTTCGTCGTGCAGGCGATGCAGCTGGTGCGCGGGGGGCGCGAGCCCATGCTCGCGATCCGGCCGACGCTGGAAGCGCTCGCGCGGCTCGCTGAGCGCGGCACGCTGCCGAAGGAGGCCGCGCGCGAGCTCGCCGAGAGCTACGTGTTCCTGCGCAAGCTCGAGCACCGGCTGCAGTACCTGGACGATACGCAAACGCACCTGCTGCCCGCGGACACGGAAGACCAGGCGCGCATCGCAGCCATGCAGGGGTTCGAGACGTGGCCGACGTTCTACGAGCGGCTGACCGCGATCCGCGCGCAGGTGATCCGGCATTTCGAAGCGGTGCTCCTGGGCTCGGAGCGGGACCATCCTTCCGGCGTGTGGCCGGAGCATCCGCGCGCCGCGACGCTGCGCGCGAGCCAGCGCTACGCGAACCTGCGGGAGGAGTCGCGCAGGCTCGTCGACCGGCTCGTTCCCGCGCTTGCGCGCGCGGCGCAATCGACCGCCGATCCGCACGCAACGCTCACCCGCGGCGTCGACCTGATCGAGGCGATCGCCGGGCGCGCGGCGTACCTCGCGCTCCTCGCCGAGCATCCGGAAGCGCTCGAGCGCGTGACGCAGATGATCGGCGCCTCCAGCTGGGCCGCCGAGTTCGTCACCCGCCACCCGCTCCTGCTCGACGAGCTGCTCGACGACCGGATGCTGCATGCGCAGCCCGACCTCGCGGCGTTCGAGGCAGGATTGCGCAGCGCGCTCGCGCACGCCGGCGAAGACATCGAGCGACGCATGAACCTGCTGCGCGAGCAGCACCAGGCGCAGGTGTTCAGGCTGCTCTCGCAGGATCTTGCGGGATTGCTTACGGTGGAACGGCTCGCCGATCACCTGTCGGAGCTCGCCGACCGGGTGCTCGGCGTCGGGATTGAGGAAGCATGGCTGCAGGTGCGCACGCGCCATCGCGATGCGCCGCGCTTCGCCGTGATCGCCTACGGCAAGCTCGGCGGCAAGGAGCTCGGCTACGCATCCGACCTCGACATCATCTTTCTCTACGACGACGAAGATGAGCGCGCGCAGGAAAATTACCTGCGCCTCGCTCAGCGGCTGAACAACCTCCTCAGCCTGCGCACGTCGTCCGGGATCCTGTTCGAGACCGACCTGCAGCTTCGCACGTCCGGGCAGAAAGGGCTGCTCGTCTCGTCGCTAGAAGCGTTCCGCACATACCAGGAGGAATCGGCGTGGGTGTGGGAGCACCAGGCGCTCACGCGTGCGCGCTTCTGCGCGGGCGATGCGGCGATCGGCGAGGCGTTCGAGGCGATCCGCGTGCGGATCCTCACGCGCCAGCGCGATGTCGGACAGCTCGCGAAGGACGTGCTTGCGATGCGCGAGAAGATGCACGCCGCGCATCCGAACAAGAGCGGGCTCTTCGACCTCAAGCACGACCGCGGCGGCATGATCGACG
>DASYPC010000031.1:0-2685 GCA_036007105.1 Burkholderiales bacterium
GATCCGGGCCGCAAATACATCGAGCCGTCGATCGGCCGGGTCCTGACGACTATGCCTTTCCGCGGTACCGATCTCGGACGAGCGGCGATGCGCGAAGCCCTCGCGCGAGCCGCGACGCTCTACCCCGGCCGTGAAGTACGCATCGGCGCGCAGCAAAGACTCGAGCGTTTCTACGCAGAGCTGGGATTTCGCACCGTCTCCGCGCCCTATGACGAAGACGGCATCGCGCACGTCGAAATGCTGCGCTCGCCCTGAATGAGACCCATAGCTTGTTTGCGATCGGACGGAAGCTGATTTAGGATGGTCCAGCGGATGGCGAACGACGTCGGCGCGCGGTTGCGCTAATATGCCGCCCTCCCGGCCGACGAGCTTTCTTCGATGAAACAGACGTTTCTCGACTTCGAGCAGCCTATCGCCGATCTGCAAGCCAAGATCGACGAACTGCGCTACGTGCACGAGGACTCTGCGGTCGACATTTCCGACGAGATCGAACGGCTGCAGAAGAAGAGCCAGCAGCTGACCAAGGAAATCTACGGCAAGCTGACCGCGTGGCAGGTCGCCCAAGTGGCCCGTCACCCGCAACGGCCGTACACCTTGGACATCATCGCGGGCGTGTTCACCGACTTCCACGAGCTGCACGGCGACCGCAGCTACGCCGACGACGCCGCGATCGTCGGCGGCCTCGCGCGATTCAACGGCGCGCCGTGCATGGTCGTCGGCCACCAGAAGGGCCGCGACACCAAGGAAAAGATCTTCCGCAACTTCGGCATGCCGCGCCCGGAGGGGTATCGCAAGGCACTGCGGCTGATGAAGCTCGCGGCCAAGTTTGCGCTGCCGCTGTTCACCTTCATCGACACGCCGGGAGCGTTCCCCGGCATCGGCGCGGAGGAACGTGGACAATCGGAAGCGATCGGCCGCAATCTGTACGAGATGGCGGGACTGCGCACGCCCATCATCGTCACAGTGATCGGCGAAGGCGGATCCGGGGGCGCGCTGGCGATCGCGATCGGTGACGTGACGCTCATGCTGCAATACGCCACCTATTCGGTCATCTCGCCCGAAGGCTGCGCGTCGATCTTGTGGAAATCGGCCAAGCACGCCGAGGAAGCCGCCGAGACGCTGGGTATCACGGCGCAGCGCCTGAAGACCCTCGGCCTCATCGACAAAGTCGTGACCGAGCCGCTGGGCGGCGCACACCGGGACCACGCGGCGATGATGGCAACGCTGAAGAAAGCCCTGACCGAGGCGCTGCGTCACGCGCAGGAGCGGCCGCTCGACGTGCTGCTCGACTCGCGCGAGGACAAGCTGCTCGGCTATGGCAAGTTCAAGGAAATCACCGCCGGGTAGCCGCGCGAGCCACCCGTCGAGGGGCCCCGCAGGCGGGGATCGACCGGGAATTGCGAGTCGCGGCCACTAGCGACACGATGCATGTCCGACACGAAAGGCGTCCAAGGAGCTAGCCCCGCGAACGCTGTCGCGGCCGTCGACGCGGTGGTCGGCGCCGCACTTGCCGAGCATGTGAACGCCGGCGCGCGCGTCGCGCTTGCCCTCTCGGGCGGCATCGACTCGATGGTGTTGCTCGACGTTCTGACGCCGTTGGTCGCGTCGTATCCGCTCTTGCTCTCTGCCATCCACGTCCATCACGGTCTGTCGCCGAATGCCGATCGCTGGGCGCATTTTTGCGCCGAGCAATGCGCCTTGCGCAACATTCCGCTCACAGTGCATCGCCTCCGGCTCGAGGTCCGGCCCGGACAGAGCATCGAGGCGCCGGCCCGCACTGCGCGCTACGAATGCCTCATGGCCGCCGATGCAGACGTCGTGGCGCTCGCGCACCACGCCGACGACCAGGCCGAAACCGTGTTGCTGCAGCTGCTGCGAGGCGCAGGGCCGCGGGGCGTGTCGGCAATGCCTGGCTTTCGCGAGGGGCAGCCTTCGTTGTGGCGGCCGCTCCTTTCACTCTCGCGGCAGAAGCTCCATGACTACGCACGCTTGCGGGACCTCACCTGGATCGAAGACGAAAGCAATGTCGACCAAAAGCACAAGCGCAATCTGCTGCGCCACGCGGTCGCACCGCTGCTCTCGGCGAGTTTTCCCGGCTATCCCGGAACGCTTGTCCGCGCGGCCGCGCATCAGGCCGAAGCAAGCGCGCTGCTCGATGAGCTCGCCGCGCTCGACGCCGCAGGGGCCGTCGATGAGCTGGGCCTCGATCGCCTAAGCCTCGCCGCCTTGCCCACGGCCCGCGCAGGCAACCTTTTGCGCTGGTTCATGCGCCGCGAGGGCCTGCGCCCGCCCTCGCAGGCGAGGCTCTCCGAAATGCTGCGGCAATTGGTCCTGACCGCAAACGACGCGAAAGTTTCCATCGCTCACGAAGGACGCGAGATCGGCGTGCATCGTGGCCGCATTCTGGTTCACGTGCGGCAGCCGGAACCCTACGTGCTTGCCTGGCACGGCGAGCGCGAGGTTCGCTTGCCTTGGGGCGCGTTGACGTTTGTCCCGATTCACGGCGCCGGGTTGTGCGCCGATAAGCTCAAGCAGTCTCCCGTGAGCTTGCGTTCGCGCACCGGCGGCGAGCGGATCCAGCTTGCGACAAACCGGCCGCATCACGCAGTGAAAAAACTGCTGCAGCAAGCGGGGCTGGCGCGGTGGGAACGCGACGCGCTGCCACTCGTCTGGTGCGGTAATGAG
>DASYPC010000032.1:0-2750 GCA_036007105.1 Burkholderiales bacterium
CCCGCCCGCGGCTCTGCGCCTCGACCGCGAGGAGGTTCGCGCGCGCTCGCACGCGCGCGCCTGCTCTTACCGGCGCAAGGAAGCGGACCTTGTCCAATCCATAGTTGAGCCCGGTTGCGGCATCCGGCGGGATTACCCCGAGTTCCATCACCATTGCCGCGACCAGCGACAGAGTCAGATAGCCGTGGGCGATCGGGCAGCCGAACGGACTCTCGCGCCGGGCGCGCTCGACATCCACGTGGATCCACTGGCGATCGCCGGTGCAGGCCGCGAAGGCGTCGATGCGCTCCTGGTCGACCGCCACCCAGTCGGACGCCCCGAGCTCGCGGCCCACGAACCGCGGCGCGCTTGCCATGGAGTATTGTGCCACCGCCATGGTCCCGCCTATGGCAACACGCGCAGATCCTTGCGCAGGATTTTTCCTACGGCGGACTTCGGCAATGAATCGAGGAAGCGGACCTCCTTCGGCACCTTGTAGGCCGCAAGCTGGCACCGGCAGTGCGCAATCAGATCCGCTTCAGTGAGCGTCGCGCCCGGCGCCTTGGCCACGAACAGCCGCACCGCCTCGCCGGTCTTCTCGTCCGGTCTGCCGACACAGGCGCATTCGGCAACCCCGGCGCAGGCGGCGGCGATCGCTTCGACCTCGTTGGGAAAGACATTGAAGCCGGAAACGATGATCATGTCCTTCTTGCGATCGACGATCTTGAGGAAGCCCTTGGCATCGAACACGCCGATGTCGCCGGTGCGGAAATAACCATCGGCGGTGAAGGCGTCGGCATTGGCCTGCGGCTTCTGCCAATAGCCCTGCATGACCTGCGGGCCCTTGGCGCACACTTCGCCCGGCTCGCCGATCGCCGCTTCGTTATCGTCGGCGTCGAGCAGCTTGATGTCGGTGGACGGGAACGGCAGGCCCACCGTTGCAGAGAATCCGTTCGTGTTCGTCGGCGGATTGAGGGTAAGGATCGGCGAGGTTTCCGAGAGGCCGTAGCCTTCGAGGATGTCCTTGCCGGTCAGCGCCTTCCATTTCGCCGACGTCGTCGGCAGAACCGCGGCACCGCCGCCGATCGCCACCCGCAGCCTGCTGAAGTCCACTTCGGAAATCTTCGGATGCATGACGAGGCCGCCGTAGAGCGTATTCACGCCGGTGAAGGCAGTGCAGCGCGCCTGACGCAGAATCTCGACGAAGCTGTCCATGTCGCGCGGATTGGCGACCAGCCAGTTCTCCGCACCGATCGAGTAGTAGGAGATGAAATTCACCATCAGCGCGAAGATGTGATAGAGCGGCAGCGCGGTGACCACCACGTCCTCCCCGGGGCGCAGGGCGTCCGCCATGAACGCCTTGAACTGCTCGGTATTGGCGACCAGGTTGCGGTGCGACAGAGCAGCGCCCTTCGAGAGCCCCGTGGTGCCGCCGGTATATTGCAGGAAGAGGAGGTCGTCGCCTTTCAGCTCGACGGGTCTGAACTCGAGATCCGCGCCTCGAGCCAGCGCGTCGGCGAAGCCGATCGCGTGATCGAGGCGCGGGTCCGGCGGCGGGCTCGGCAGTCTGCCCGCCGCGTCCGTCCCGTCGCCGAGCGCGACCGTGATCACGTTCTTCACCGCAGTATTTCCGACAATCTCCGCGAGCGTCTTCGACACGCCGTTGAAGACCACGATCGTCTCGGCGCCGGCGTCGTTCAGCTGGTGCTCGAGCTCGCGCGGCGTGTAGAGCGGGTTGACGTTCACCTGCGCCGCGCCCGCGCGCAGGATGCCGATCATGGCGAGCGGGAAGGCCGGGATATTGGGCAGCATCACGGCGATGCGCTCGCCCTTGCGCACGCCGAGCTTGCGCTGCAGGTAGGCGGCAAAGGCGCGCGAGCCGCGGTCGACGTCGGCGTAGCTGAGCGTCTGGCCGAAGCAGCGGAACGCGGGTTTCGCGGCGTAGCGCCGCATGGCGTCGTCGAGCATGTCGACGATCGAGCCGTAGGTGCTGAGATCGATCTGGGCCATGGCCTCCTCCGTATGAAGTCGACGCCAAGGTAGCCCGCCAGCCGCCCCTGCGCAGTCACCCGGACGACGTCATCGGGGCGACAATGGCGGCATGTCGAAGCTGGCCCAGAGCCTGGCTAACGCCGTGTGGGCACGCGGCCTCACGCCGGAGGAGCGCCAGCGGGTCGAGCGCGAGACCTTCTCGCGGGTCGTTGCGAAAGGAAGCTACGTCTTCCGCGAGCGCGACCCGGTCGAGCACTGGATCGGGATCGTCGAGGGCCTCGCGAAAATGACGATCGCCTCGGCCGAAGGCCAGAGCACGTCGTTCGTCGCCGTGGGCACAGGCTCATGGTTCGGCGAAGGCTCGCTGCTCAGGCGCGAGCCGCGCGGCTATGACGGCGTGGTGCTGCGGGACAGCGAGCTCGCGTTCATGCCGCGCGCGACGTTCATGGCGCTCCTCGAGCGCAACCTGAGCTTCAACCGCTTCATCATCGACCAGCTGAACGAGCGCCTGCGCCAGTTCGTCGGGCTCGCGCAGCGCGATCGCCTGCTCGAGCCGAACGCGCGCGTCGCGCTGTCGCTCGCCTCGCTCTTCAACCCGCTGCTCTCTCCCGGCATCGACACGGCGCTCGTCATCTCGCAGGAAGAGATCGCCGAGCTCTCGGGCCTCTCGCGCCAGCGCACCAACGAGGCCCTCAAGTTCCTCGGCGAGAAGGGCCTGCTGCGCATCGAGCGCGTCGGGATCACCATCCTCGATTTGAAAGGCCTGCAGAGCTTCAAGG
>DASYPC010000033.1:0-2167 GCA_036007105.1 Burkholderiales bacterium
GCCCCAATCAGCGCCTGAAAAGCGAGCGCGCTCGCAAGGCTGTCTGCAAACCATCCGAAGGCGAAGCTCCCCGCAGCACTAAGCAATCCTCCGCAGAGGTAGACGCGTCTCGCGTCGATCCGGTCGGTCAGCGCCGTCCAGTAGGACACGGTCGCGACATAGCCGGCGTAGAACGCGCTGCCGACGAGCCCCGCCTGCGCGTTCGTCAGATGCCAGAGATCGCGCAGCTCGGGCAGCAGCGCCGAATAGGTCGCGAAGCCGAGCATCGAGAGGACGTGCGCGGCGAGTAGCAGGAAAATGGGGACGGACCCCATTTTCAGGATAGAGAAATTATGGGGTCCGTCCCATTTCTTTACCGGTTCTTGAACGCCGGCTTGCGCTTTTCGACGAACGCCGCCATGCCTTCCTTCTGGTCGGCGAGCGCGAACGTGGCGTGAAACAGACGGCGCTCGAACCGCACCCCCTCGGCGAGCGTCGTCTCGTAGGCGCGATTGACGGCTTCCTTCGCCATCATGACCGCGGGCGTGGAGAACGAAGCGATCTTTGCCGCGACCGCGAGCGCTTCCTCGAGGAGCCGGTCCGCGGGCACGATGCGCGACACGAGTCCCGCGCGCTCGGCTTCCTCTGCGTCCATCATACGTGCGGTGAGGACCAGGTCCATCGCCTTCGCCTTGCCGACCGCGCGCGGCAGGCGCTGCGTGCCGCCGGCGCCGGGAAACGTGCCGAGGTTGATCTCCGGCTGGCCGAACTTCGCGCCCTGCGCGGCGATCACGATGTCGCACATCATGGCGAGCTCGCAGCCCCCGCCGAGCGCGTACCCCGAGACTGCAGCGATGACCGGCTTGCGCACGTTGCGGATGTGCTCCCAGTCGCGCGTGATGTAGTCGGAGCGATACACCTCGAGGAAATCCCAGTCCTTCATCGCGCCGATGTCGGCGCCGGCGGCGAACGCCTTGTCGTTTCCGGTCAGGACGATCGCACCGATTGCCTCGTCGGCGTCGAAGGCGTGGAGCGCGGCTCCGAGCTCCTGCATCAGCTTCGCGTTCAGCGCATTCAGCTGCTTGGGCCGGTTCAGCGTGACGAGCGCAACGCGTCCCTTCACTTCCGTATGGATGAATTCGTAGCTCATGTGCGTTTCTTCGCTTTCATTTCCGAAAGGGGGATGGACCCGGGAACCTCGATCCGCCGGCGGCCGGGCTCGGGCTCGCTGAGCGCATCCACCGCGTGCATGGTGCGGGCGCTGCGCTCGGCGAGCTGCCGGTAGAGCGCCGCGTTTTCCTCTTTCCAGCGGATTTCTTCATCCGCAAGGGTCCGCAGCACGCGCGCCGGTATGCCGGCAGCGAGCGAACGCGGCGGAATCTTCGCTTCCGCTCTTACAAACGCCAGCGCAGCGACCACCGCATCCTCGCCTACCTCTGCGTTGTCATTGACCACGCAGTTCATGCCGATGAGCGCACCGCGTCCGATCGAGCAACCGTGCAGCACCGCGCCGTGCCCAATGGTCGCATCGCGCCCGACGACCGTGTCCTTTCCAGGAAATCCATGCGCGACGCACGTATCCTGCAGGTTCGCGCCCTGCTCCACGACGATGCGGCCGAAATCGCCGCGCAGGCACGCCGACGGGCCGACGTAGACGCCCGCGCCGACGATCACGTCGCCGATCAGGACGGCGCTCGGGTGCACGTAGGCGGATGGATGCACGACCGGCGTAATGCCGTCGATCGAGTAGACTCTGGGCATTCCCGATTTTAGCGTTGCACACCGCGGTAGAATCGCGCCACGGGCCCGCAGTCGAGGTTCTCGCACCGGGAGGGCGTTCCGCAGTGCCCCGTTTGCAGCGCGGATTCACGCTGGTCGAAGGGATGATCGTGGTCGCGATCATCGCCATCCTCGCCGCCATCGCGCTCACTTCGATGCAGGACTACGCGATCCGCACCAAGGTGTCCGAGGCGATCCTCGCGATGAGCGCCTGCCGCACGACGGTTTCCGAGATCTATCAGGGAGCCGGCAGCAGTGCGCCCGGCGCCAACGGCTGGGGCTGCGAGAGCGGCGCCCAATCCAAGTACGTCAGCAAGCTGGAGACGGACGCCAACGGCGCCGTCACCGTGACCCTCACTGGAATCAACGCCAGCCTGGAGGGACGCTTCGTCACGCTGATCCCGTTGAA
>DASYPC010000034.1:0-4413 GCA_036007105.1 Burkholderiales bacterium
CAACATCATGTGCCTCGACGTCTTGCGCGCGCTCAGGAAAGCGCCGGACGTTTTGGATGCCCTGGCCGCGGAGCTCGATGCCGCCCGCGGCGTGCACCCGGCGTATGACCGGTTCTGCGTCGCGCTCAAGGAGCGCCTGGCGGACGCCGCCGGCTTCGAGCCCGGCGGGCGCCGTATCACGCAGGACCTCGCGCTCGCGGTGCAGGCAAGCCTGCTCGCGCGGCACGCTCCCAGCTTCGTGTCGGAGGCGTTCTGCGCTTCGCGGCTGCAGTCCGACCTGGGCGGCGTCTTTGGCACCCTCTCACCGGGCACCGCGTTCGACGCATTGATCGAGCGCGCGATGCCCGCCCCGCCTCCGCTGGTCTAGCGCCTCGGAATGATTTCAAACCGGATACTCTTTGCCGTTGGAGCCGCGGCCTGCGCGCTGCTCCTCGCGACCGGCTACTACCTCCAATATTTCCAGGACCAGGATCCGTGCCCGCTCTGCCTCGTGCAGCGCGGGTTCTACTACGGATTCGGCGCAGTCTTTCTCGTCGCGGCCTTGCACGGCGAAGGCCGTCTCACCTACTCGGTCCTCGGATTTCTTGTCGCGCTTGGCGGCGCCGGCGTTGCGGCTCGCCATGTCTGGCTGCAGCACCTGCCGGCGGCGCAAGTCCCTGCCTGCGGGCCCGACCTCTTCTACATGCTGCAGAATTTTCCCCTCGGGCGGACGCTCGAGAAGCTTTTTACGGCAACCGGGCAATGCGCAGAGGTGAAATGGCGGTTTCTCGGTCTCTCGATCGCCGAGTGGTCACTAGCCTGGTTCGTTGCGCTCGCAGCCTACGCGCTGTGGATCGGCTTCAGGCGGCTATCGCCGATGCGATCGCCTCAGTAACCTGGGGCTGCGTACCGACCGGAGGGTCGATCGCGATCTCCAGATCGGGGCGCATCACGCGCGCTGCGGTGACCCGTCCCGCAATGTCGTACACGACGTGCGTGCCTGCGCCCAGAAAAACCGGGACGACGCGCACCTTGCATGCGCCCTCTTGACGCAGCAAGTCGAGCGCTTCGGGTATGCCGGGCTTGAGAAACTCAAGGTAGGCGATCCGCACCGCAGAACCCTCACTGCGTTTTTCGACCTCGCCGGCGAGCCGCTCGATCGGCGCTGCCCAGCCCGGATCGCGCGCGCCGTGCGCGACGAGGAGAATGGCTTGCGCACTCATCTCGTCCCCGCCGCCACAGCTTGCAGCAGCAGCCCTTGAACGTCGCCCTGCGATACGGCGGCCGTCGCGAGCACCCGGCCGAGGAGGATCACGGCAGGTCCCGAGCCGCGCGTCGCAGAAAGGGCTTCGAGGCCGGCGAGCGTGCCTCTCGAAGCGCGAGAGTCCGCGAGCGAAGCGTTTTCGACCAGCGCCACGGGCATATCGGACGCCACGCCCGCTTCAAGCAGCGCATCGCGCACACGAGCCGCATCGCCGGCGCCCATGTAGATCACCGCTGTATCCGCGGTCGCGACCGCGCGCGACCACGCGGAGGGCGCTTCGCCCTCGCCGACGCGCGGCGTCACGAACGCGACGCTGCGCGCCGCGCCACGCTGGGTAAGCGACACGCCGAGGTCGGCTGCCGCCGCAAGCGCAGCCGTGACGCCCGGAACGACCTCGTATTCGATTCCCGCCTTTTCGAGCGCCGCGATCTCTTCCTGCGCGCGGCCGAAGAGCATCGGGTCGCCGCCCTTGAGGCGCACTACGATGCGATGGCGGCGCGCGGCATCGACGAGGCGCTTGTTGATGAAGCGCTGCGCGCTCGATTGCCGCCCGCAGCGCTTGCCGACCGCTACTTTCTCCGCCCGTGCGGCAAGCGCGAGCGTCTCGGGGCGAACGAGCGCGTCATGCAGAATGACATCGGCCTCGCCAAGGAGCCGCGCCGCGCGCAACGTGAGCAGGTCCGGCGCTCCGGGACCCGCGCCGACGAGGTAGACCTTGCCGCTCATCCGGCCCTCGCTCCTTGCGCGTAGCGCCGGCGAAACAGTGGCTGCGGCTGCGTGTTCGACGCCTGGTACTCCTCGGAGAATTCGCCGAACGCCGCGATCGCTTCGCCCGGATCCTGGTCGTCGCGCAGGCTGAACGAATCGAAGCCGCTGCGCTTCATGAAGAGTAGTTGATCGCGCAAGACGTCGCCCACGGCGCGCAGCTCGCCCCCGTAGCCATAGCGCTCGCGCAGCAACCGCGCACTGGAATAGCCGCGGCCATCGCCAAACTTCGGAAAGCGCACGGCGACGAGCGAAAGCCGATCCAGGGTCTCCGCAATCGCCGCCGGATCCTCGTGCGGCTCGAGCACTACGCCGGTGCGCCCGGCGCGCTCGAACAATTCCTCGCCGCGCGCCTTGAGCAGCGCAAGCGGCGCGATCAGATCGGCCTGCGCAGGAAAGTCGGGAACGAAGCCGTCCTCGCCGACCGTGAGCCAGCGCGCGGCACCGCCCTCAAGCAGCTGCCAGCTGTCGCTCGCGATTCTCTCGTCTTTCACCAGGGTTGCCATATACCCGCTCCTTGAAGGGTGCGACGCCGATGCGATGCACGACGTCGATGAAACGCTCCGCGTCCGAATCGCGGCGCTCCAGGTAGACCTCGATCAGACGCTCGATCGCAGCCGGCACTTCCTCGGCGGAGAACGACGGCCCGACCACGCGGCCGAGCGCGGCGGGCGCGCCGGGAACCCGCGTCTGGCTGCCGCCGATTTCGACCTGGTACCACTCTTCGCCGTTCTTATCGACGCCGAGGATCCCGATGTGGCCGACGTGATGGTGGCCGCATGCGTTCATGCAGCCCGAGATATTCAGATCGAGCTCGCCGATGTCGAACACATAGTCCAGGTCGTCGAACCTGCGCTGGATCGCTTCCGCGATCGGGATCGAGCGCGCGTTCGCCAGCGAGCAGAAGTCGCCACCGGGGCACGCGATGATGTTGGTCAGCAGCCCGATATTCGGCGTCGCGAGCCCAATGCGCTTTGCTTCGCTCCAGAGCCCGTGAAGATCTTGCTGCCGCACGTCGGCAAGCACCAGATTCTGCTCGTGGGTGACGCGCAGCTCGCCGAAGCTGTAGCGGTCCGCGAGATCCGCCACCGCTTCCATCTGCGCGTCGGTCAAGTCGCCCGGCGGGACACCGGTCTTCTTCAGTGACAGCGTCACCGCCGCATACCCGGGCACGCGGTGCGGGTGCACGTTGCGCGCGCGCCAAGCCCCGAACCCGGGGCCGGTGCCCTTGATTTGTACGGGCTCGTCGTAGAGTGTTTCGTATAGCGGCCGCGTGAAGCGCTCCGCGACGCGCGCGACTTCCGCTTCCGTCAGCGTCGCTGGGCCGTTCTCCAAGTGCGCCCACTCGGCGTCGACTTCCTCGCGGAACGCTTCAGGCCCGCGTTCCTTCACCAGGATCTTGATACGGGCTTTCTGCAGGTTGTCGCGCCGCCCGTAGCGGTTGTAGACGCGCAGGATCGCTTCGATGTACGTCAGCAGGTGCGGCCAGGGAAGGAATTCGCGGATCACGTGCCCGACGATCGGCGTGCGCCCAAGGCCTCCGCCGACCAGCACGCGGAATCCAGTCTCTCCCGCGTCATTGCGCAGCGCCATCAGGCCGATGTCGTGTACGCCGGTCGCGGCGCGGTCAGCCGGGCTGCCGGAGATCGCGATCTTGAACTTGCGCGGCAGGTACGTGAACTCGGGGTGGAACGTCGACCATTGCCGCAGGATCTCGCTCCACACGAGCGAATCCACGACTTCGTCCGGAGCGATGCCGGCAAAGTGATCGGTCGTGATGTTGCGCACGCAGTTGCCCGAGGTCTGGATCGCGTGCATCTGCACCGTCGCCAGCTCCGCGAGAATCTCTGGCACGTCCTCGAGCTTCGGCCAGTTGAGCTGCAGGTTCTGGCGCGTGGAGAAGTGACCGTAGCCGCGGTCGTAGGTGCGCGCGATCGAGGCGAGCTTGCGCAGCTGCCGCGACGACAGAATCCCGTAGGGAATCGCGATCCGCAGCATCGGCGCGTGCCTCTGGATATAGAGGCCGTTTCTCAGCCGCAGCGCCCGGAACTCGTCTTCCTGCAGCTTGCCGGCGAGGAAGCGGCGCGTCTGATCGCGGAACTGCGCCACGCGCTCGTCCACGATCCGCTGGTCAATTTCGTCGTACTGGTACATGGTCTGCAGGCCATGGTAGCGCCGTGCTTAATGCCTGCAAAGACTGTTATGGTAGGATGTTATGCCATATTGTAATGAGCACTAGAGATCCGTAACATCATGAAATTACAACAACTTCGGTATGCCTGTGAGGTCGCCCGCCGCGACCTCAACGTTTCCGCGGCAGCCGAAAGCCTGCATACCTCGCAACCCGGACTGAGCCGGCAGATCAAGGCGCTCGAGGAGGAGCTTGGCGTCGAGATCTTCGTGCG
>DASYPC010000035.1:0-3855 GCA_036007105.1 Burkholderiales bacterium
CAGCGCAACGCGGAACTGCAGGTGCTTCGGTACCTGCGTGACCGGCGCTTCGATGTCCATTTCAGATGTACTTTACCGCGAGCGCGATCAGCTCGACGGCGCCGAGCGCGAAGAACAGCCGCACCATTCCGTCCAGCACAACGACGGGGACGGATTTCAGCCGCGTTGAGGCATGCAGGCCGGCGGCGATCGGGATTACCGCGACCAGAGCACCGAACACGACGCACTTCAGCACGAAGCCGCCGAGCGCCGCGGGTCCGAACACCAGCGCCACCACCCGGGTGAAATCGGCGAAGCCGTCCGGCGAGGCGCCGTACATGACCGTATACGCGAGGGCGACAGCGACGGCACAGCTCATGACCGTCAAGGAGAATACGGAGACCGCCGCCGCCGCCACGCGCGGAACGAACTCCCGTTCGAGCGGGTCGCCGCCCGCGGCCTGCATGCGTTCGAGCTCGCCCGACGCCTTCATCAGCCCGATCTCGGTGGCGATCGCGGCGCCCGAGCGCAGCGCGACGAACAATGCCGTCACCAGCGGGATCAGCTCGAGCACCAAGGCGCGCAGTATCAGTTCGAGCGCGTACTGCTCGAGGCCGAAGTCGCGCGCGGCGTTGACCGAGATTTCGATGACCACCAGGCTGAACAGCGTCGAGAACAACGCGAAGCCGGGGAGGACCTGCCAGGCGGTGAAGTAGATCTGCTTGAGCGCTACGTCGCGTGTTTCCGCGCGGTACGCCGACGGCGACATCGCCGTCGCGAGCGCCAAGCCGGCAAACCGGACCGCCCGCGCCCAACCGATGAGCCATTCGAGCAGCGGGTTCGCCGGACTCATCCGCCGTCGCGCACGCACTTCTCCACTGTGGCGCGGTCCAGGCCGACCTTGGCCGCTGCCGCGACGATTTCTTCCCAGGTATTGTCGTCCAGCGCGATGCCCTCGCGCTCGCGCCTGGCGCGGGTTTCCCTCTCCGGCTCTCCGGCGATGCGTACCTTGTCGAAACCGGGCGCGACGCGCGACTTGCGCAGCGACGCGAGGAACGCCGCAGTCTCGGCGGCGAAAACGTCGCCGGTGCCGAGGCGCTGCGGATCAACGAGGATCGTCAGCATGCCGTTCCAGACGCGTTTCCTGGAACGGTCGTCGGAATGCGACGTGCCTCCGCCCGTAAGCGCGCCGCCCAGCAGCTCACAGACGACCGCCAGGCCGTAGCCCTTGTGGAAGCCGAACGTGCGCAGCGCACCGAAAGGTTCGTTGACGCCGAATTTCGGATCCGAGGTCGGGTTGCCTTCGTCGTCGAGCAGCCAGTCGGGCGAGACCGGCTCGCGCTTGTTGTGTGCGACGCGGATCTTGCCCTGCGCCACCGCGCTCGTTGCCATGTCGAGAATGAACGGCGGCTCGCCGGGCAACGGGATGCCGACGGTCACCGGATTGGTGCCGAAGCGCGCGTCGCTGCCGCCCCACGGCGCGACGATCGCGCGCGAGATCACGTTGACGAAGTGGATCGAGACGAGACCCTGTGCCACCGCCTGCTCGGCCCAGTGGCCGATGCGCCCGAGGTGATGGGCATGGCCGAGCCCCATGACGCAGACCCCGTGCTTGCGTGCACGCTCGATCGCGAGGTCCATCGCCTCGACGCCGACCGCCTGGCCGTAGCCCATCTGTCCGTCGAGTGCGAGCATCGTTCCGCCATCGAGGGTGACGGACGGGCGCCGGTTGGGCTTGAGCCCGCCTTCGCGCAGCGCATCGACATAGCGCGGGATCATGCCGACTCCGTGCGAGTCGTGCCCCATCAGGTTCGCGAGGACGAGGTTGCTCGATACGAGCTTCGCCTCGCGCGGCTCGCTTCCGCCGGCTGCGACGATTGCTTCGATCGCGCGGGTGAGCGGAGCGGCGTGATAGACGCGCTGGGTCATTGCGCCGCTTTCACCCGGGCTGAATGCCGCGCGGCGAGCGCGGTGCCTGCGATCTTAACCATCCGGTTCACAGTTTCTCTCGGAATTTTCTCGGGCGGATGCGGCAAGTTTACAATGGCGGCTGACCGTCCTGAAAACGCAGGCCCCCGGAGGAGACCCGTTTCATGCACGCCCGACTTGCCGTCGCTTTCGTAGCGCTTGCCCTCACCGGCTCGCATGCGCTCGCGCAAAGCTACCCGAACAAGCCGATTCGCGTCGTCGTGCCGTACGCCGCCGGCGGGACCTCGGACATTCTTGCCCGACAGATCGGACCGAAGCTCACCGAGACGTTCGGCCAGCCGGTGATCGTCGAGAACAAGCCCGGAGCCAACGGCAACGTAGGTGCGGAGTTCGTCGCGAAAAGTGCGCCCGACGGCTACACCCTGTTGCTCACCGACGTCGGCGGCCTGGTGATCAGCGCGAGCGTCTACCCGAACCTGCCCTTCGACCCTGCGAAAGACTTCAGCCCCATCGTGATGGTCTCGTACTCGCCGCACGTGCTCGCGGTGCATCCGTCGGTGCAGGCGAAGGATGTGCGGGAGCTTATCGCGATCGCGAAAGCGCATCCGGGGAAACTCAACTTCGCCATTTCGGGCATCGGCGGCGCACCGCATCTCGCGGGCATCGAATTCGCCCAGCGCACCGGCGTCAACTGGACCTACATTCCGTATAAAGGCGGCTCGGATGCGGTCACCGGCGTCGTCGGCGGCCAGGCGCACGTGCTGTTCAACGGCATGCTGGCCACCTGGCCGTCCGTGACCGGAGGCAAGCTGAAGGCGCTCGCAATCTCGAGCGGCACGCGGGTTGCCGCGGCGCCGGACACGCCGACCGTCGCCGAGCAGGGGCTGCCCGGATTCGAGACCGGATCCTTCCAGGCGATCGTCGGCCCGGCCGGCATCGCGAAGGAGACCGTCGGAAAATTGAATGCGGAGCTCAGGCGAGTTCTGAACGCTGCGGAGATGAAGGAGCGCTTTGCCAAGCAGGGCACGGAGGTGCGTGCCGATACGCCCCAGCAGCTTGGCGACTATCTGCGCGTCGAGAAGGCGCGCTGGGCGAAGGTCGTCAAGGACTCCGGCGCAAAGTTCGAGTGAGGAACCCCGTGGAACTTCCGCGCAACACGTTCAAGCGCGCGCTCGCAGAAGGGCGCCAGCAGATCGGGCTCTGGTCGAGCCTGTGTTCCAACTACACCGTGGAGGTCATCGCCGGCGCAGGCTACGACTGGATCCTGCTCGACATGGAGCACTCGCCGAACGATCTGGAGGCGCTCCTCTCGCAACTCCAGGCAACCGCGCCCTACCCCACGCATCCGGTGGTGCGCGTTCCCTGGAACGACATGGTAACGATCAAGCGCGTGCTCGACGTCGGTGCGCAGAGCCTCCTGATTCCCTATGTGTCGAGCGTCGCCGAAGCGAAAAGCGCGGTCGCCGCCACCCGCTATCCGCCCGCTGGTGTGCGCGGAGTAGCCGGCACCACGCGTGCGAGCCGGTTCGGGCGCGTCCAGGGCTACGCGAGGAAGGCGCAGGAAGAGATCTGCGTGCTGGTCCAAGCGGAAACCAAACAGGCGCTCGATAACCTCGAGGAGATTTGCGCGGTCGAAGGAGTGGACGGCGTATTCATTGGCCCAGCGGATCTGCACGCGTCGCTCGGTTACACGGGGGAAACCGCGAACCCTGCGGTCGTGCCCATGATCGAAGAAGCGATGCGGCGGATTCGCAAGGCGGGGCGGGCGCCCGGCTACCTTTCGCCCGTCGAAGCCGACGCAAAACGGATGCTTTCGGCGGGTGGGCTGTTCGTCGCGGTGGGTGCCGACATCGGGCTGCTTGCACGCGGGGCCGAGGCGCTCCGGGCCAAATTCAGCTAGGAAAACGATGAAACACGAAATCATCATCACCGCGCAGGGACACAAAG
>DASYPC010000036.1:0-2038 GCA_036007105.1 Burkholderiales bacterium
GCAACCTGGCCGCCATGGCCTCGGAAGAGATGGAATCGTTCTATGAGATTCCGCATCGCTATCCGAAGGGCGAATACCTGCTGCTGTTCGATCCGCTCGACGGCTCGTCGAACATCGACGTCAACATTCCCGTCGGCACGATCTTCTCGGTGCTGCGCTGCCCGGGCGGGATTGCGACGCCGGACGAGTCGTGCTTCCTGCAGACGGGACGCTCCCAGGTCGCAGCCGGCTTTGCGACGTACGGGCCGAGCACGATCCTGGTGCTGACCGTCGGCGACGGTGCGCACGGCTTCTCGCTCGACCCGTACATGAGCTCGTTCGTCCTCACCCACCCCAACATCCGCATTCCCGAGGATACGAGCGAGTTCGCGATCAACGTCTCCAACATGCGGCGCTGGGAGCCGCCGGTGAAGCGCTACATCGACGAATGTCTGGCCGGCAAGGACGGCCCGCGCGGCAAGGATTTCAACATGCGCTGGGTCGCGTCGATGGTGGCGGATGTGTTCCGCGTGCTCTCGCGCGGCGGCATCTTCATGTACCCGCGCGACACGAAGCACAAGGAAGGGCGCCTGCGCCTGATGTACGAGGCGAACCCGATGGCTTTCATCGCCGAGCAGGCGGGCGGCGCCGCGACCGACGGCTCCGCGCCGATCCTGGATATCAAGCCGAAGGGGCTGCACCAGCGCATCGCGGTGATCCTCGGCTCGAAGAACGAAGTCGAGCTCGTAACCTCGTACCACCAAGGAAAAAAATAGGGACGTACCCCATTTTCCGAGGGACAAGGAAAATGGGGTACGTCCCTAAATAAAAAAGGCCGGAGGAACCCTCCGGCCTTTTTGCACGGCGAAAATCGGGTTACTTGAGGTGCTTGTTGACCAGCTTGGTCATCTCGAACATCGAGACTTGCGCCTTCCCCCCGAAGACCGGCTTGAGCTTGTCGTCGGCATTGATCATCCGCTTGTTCTTCTTGTCCTGCAGCGAGTTGCGCTTGATATAGCCCCAGATTTTCTTGGTGACTTCGGTGCGCGGCATCGCGTTCGTCCCGATGACCGCTCCAAGCGACGCGCTCGGAGTCATCGGCCGCATGAATGCCGGATTGGGCTTGCGCTTCTTGCCTGCCTTCTTCGCCTTCTTCTTCGCCATCGTGCTTCTCCTCTGAAAATTGAGTGGTCGGACCCGGAGATTCCTCCCGCCTACGATCTAGCGGTGGGCGAAAGATGCCGAATCCCGCGAGGCATGTCAATCGTTTTCAGAGAGAAATCTGCGCTTGACGGCCGCGCTGTTGCTGAAGTAGCGCGCGCTCAGGCGGCTTGCCGGTCGAGCCACGCTGCGATTCCCTGCGCGTTGAGCTCGATGTCGAGCGCGAAAACCCGCAGCGTTTCCTTCGGCGCGAGACGCCATCCTTGCCGAGCGTGCTCGGCGAGCACGAGCGCGGTGATCCCGTCGCGCAGGCGCTCGTGGCGCTCGCCCGCCGAGCGATGCCGCACACCGAGCTCGGCGTGCGCATCGATCAGCCGATGCAGGTCCGCGGCGAGTCGCGGAGCATCTCGAACCTGCCCGAAATGAGTGACATAGAGCGCTTCGGGTCGAAACGACATCAAGCGCTCGATCGAGCGGTGCAGCGCCGCGGGATCGAACTGCACCGGGCTCGTCGTCGGAAACGAGAACTGCTTCGCGCCGACGTCCAGCTCCCGATAGGAAAGGCCGAACGTATCCCCGGCAAAGAAGTGCCCGCTCGCAGAATCGCGCACTGCGACATGATGGCGCGCGTGCCCCGGCGTATCGAGGAACAGGAACTCCCGGCCCTGCCAGCGCAGGGTTGCGCCGTCGGGCGTCTGCGTGACGCGCTGCGGCGCAACGGGGATCACTTCGCCGTAGATGCGCCGCGTATGCGCCTCCCCATAGATCGCGACCGTCGCCGCGACCAGGCGAGTCGGGTCGATGACATGCGGCGCGCCCCGCGGGTGCACGGTGAGCCCGGCATTCGGGCAGCGCGCGAGCAGCGCGCCTGCGCCGCCCGCGTGGTCGAGGTGCACGT
>DASYPC010000037.1:0-19563 GCA_036007105.1 Burkholderiales bacterium
CTGTTCGCCGCGCTCGGGCTCGCCGCGCTCGCCGCGCGTGGCGACGAAATCGAGGATGCCAAGCGGCGCTGGGCGGAAAGCCCGCACGGGCCGCTGCTGGAGCGGATCCTGCCGCCGACATTCGAGCGCAGGCAATTGCCCGAGCCGCGCTCACGCGGCGCGCAGTTCGTCCTGCGCTACTGCGTCCAGTGCCACAATCTCGCCAACCCGGCGATGCACGATGCCAAGCGCTGGCCTTCGGTCGTGGATCGCATGGTGGTGCGGATGCGCGGCAAGGGTAATCTCGGGACGCTGATGAGCGAGATGATGGCGAACATCGATGCGCCGAGCGACGCCGAGCAGCGCGTGCTGCTCGCCTACCTGACGCGCAACGCGCAAAAGCCGCTCGATGAGACGAAAATTCCGGAGGTGTTGCAGCCCTCCGGGGAGCCATTCCGGCTGGCGTGCAACCAGTGCCATGCGTTGCCGGATCCGAAGCGCTACACTGCCGCGCAGTGGCCCGCGGTGGTCGAGCGCATGCGCAAGAACATGGAGTGGATGAACCGCATCGTCGGCTCGAAGCCCGATCCGACCGAGCCGCAGCTGCGGATCGAAGATATCAACGCCTTTCTCGCCAAGTACGCGCGACGCTGATTGCCGTGAGACGAGTAGCGCTGCTCCTTGCGATCCTCCTCTCATTCGGCGGATGCGCTAGCCAGTCGAAAATGCACGCTCAACTCGGTCAGCAGGTGACGCTGGAAGGCATCGCGGAGGCTCGCAAGCTTGGCGCAGTGCTGCGGGGCAATGACTTCGATGTATGGATCGATCAGTTGCAGGATTGGCCGAGGGACTACGTCGGCCAACGAGTGAGAGTCACGGGTATCCTGGAGGCGCGGCACGATCTGCCGGTATTCATTCAGAAGCCGGGAGAACCGGTGGCTGGCGGAATTCCAGTGCCTGAAGGCACGGACTTGCATGAAGCCAGCCGCAGATACGTCCTCCGCGACGCAAAATGGAGCCTGATCCGATGACCGCACGCAAGGCCGCCCTCGTTACCGGATCGGCAACCGGAGTCGGTGCCGCAACCGCGCTTGCGCTCGCGCGCCGCGGATATGACGTGCTCATCAACTACACGAAGAGTGAGCGCGAGGCGAAGGAAACCGAGCGTGCCTGCGGCGAAGCCGGTGCGGATACGTTGTGCGTGCGAGCCGACGTCGCGCTGGATATCGAGTGCAGGAGCATGGTGCAGGCGGCGCTTGCTCGCTGGAACCGGCTCGATGCGCTCGTCAATAACGCCGGCATCACCACCTTTGTCGGCTCCGGAAACTGGGATGCGCTCGACGCCGAGACGTTCCAGCGCATCTTCGCGGTCAACCTGCTCGGCACCTTTCAGATGGTGCGCGCGAGCGCGCCGCACCTGAAGGCGGCGCGCGGCTCGATCGTCAACATCTCATCGATCGCGGGTGCGCTCGGAATCGGCTCGTCGGTGCCGTACATCGCTTCCAAGGGCGCGATCAATTCACTGACCTTGCACCTGGCACGCGTGCTCGCGCCCGAGGTGCGGGTCAACGCGGTGTGCCCGGGCATGATCACCACCCGCTGGTTCGTAGACGGCGTCGGTCAGGAAGCGTACGAGAAGCTGAAGAGCCACTACGAAAGCGTCACGCCCCTCGCCACCGCATGCACCGCTGAGGACATCGCAGATGCCGTACTGTGGCTCATCGAGGGCGCACGCACGACGACGGGCGAGCTGCTGATGCTGGACTCGGGGACGCACCTCGGGACGTTCGGGCGCGCCGTGGTGCCGCAGAAGAGCTGAGAGTTCACCGCAACACAAAAACCCCGTCCCTTTCGCGACCCGTCGCCTCTTGGCGCGTTCCGCAACCCTGGGACCGTTGTTCGTCGGGCGCCCGCCGCCTTCTGGCAGTGAAATCGCTACTATCGGCGGACGATGCCTCCTGCCGCTTTTTCTTCCGCACCGCCTCGCGGCCTCGGCCTGATCCTGGGCTGGCCGCGTGTGCGGTCCACGCTCATCGCGTCGGGCCTTCTGGGGTTGATCTTGAGCCCTGCCTGGATCACTTCGACGTACGGATTGATGGCACGCACCATGCTCGTCGGGCTTATCGCGTTGCTGGCGTTCGGGCTCTTCGAGCGATGGCCCGCGCGGCTACCCCGTTGGTTCACGCGCTGGGCGCTGCAGGTGCTGGGCGTGGCGCTCGCGGTGCCGCTCGGGGTGCTGGCGCTCTACCTGCTGACCAGCGTTGGCGATCCGGTGCCGTTCTGGCGGCAGCCGACGCGGTTGAACGGCTTCATGATGATGTCCGTGACCGGCGTGCTGCTGGCGCCGTGGATGGCTGTGTCGGCGCTGTTCCGTCAGCGCGATGAAGCCGCGCGCAAGCAGGCGCTCGCCTTCGAGCTCGAGCGCAGCGAACTCGAGCGCAAGGCACTCGACTCGCGCCTGCGGTTGCTCCAAGCACAGGTCGAACCGCACTTCCTCTTCAATACGCTGGCGAACGTGCGCGAGCTGGTGATCTCCGGCTCGCCGCAGGCCTCCTCGTTGCTGGACAGTCTGATCGCCTACCTGCGCGCCGCCGTGCCCCGTTTGCATGAGACTGTCACGACGCTGGATCAGGAACTGCAGTTGGTGCGCGCGTATCTGGAGCTGATGCACATGCGCATGCCCGACCGCCTGCAGTTCTCCATAGAGGCCGACGCGGCGGCGCTGGGGCTGCGCTGCCCGCCTACGACGTTGCTAACGCCCGTGGAGAACGCTGTGCGCCATGGCATCGATCCGAGCGAGGAAGGCGGGCGGATCGAGGTGCGCGTGAAGGTGCAGGACGGGCGCTGCCACGCGGAGGTCAGCGACACCGGCGTGGGTCTGCAGCGCGCGGGCGAAGGGCCGGGCACCGGCCTCTCGACGCTACGCGAACGGCTGCAATTGGCTTTCGGCGGCGATGCGAAGGTGCATCTCTCTGAGCTTTCTCCGCACGGCGTGCGCGCTGAGGTGGACTTCCCCGCCCAAGCGAGTCCGGCATGACAGCCCAACGTCCAACCGCGCTGATTGCCGACGACGAGCCGCTACTGCGCCAGTCGATCAAGCGTTTGCTCGCGGAGGCGTGGCCCGAGCTGGACATCGTCGCGCAGGCGCGCAACGGCCGCGAGGCGGTCGAGCTCTTCGAGGCGCACAAGCCCGACATCTGCTTTCTCGACGTGCACATGCCGGGCATGTCGGGCGTGGAAGCCGCACGCCTCATCGGTCGCCGCGCTCACCTGGTGTTCGTGACGGCCTTCGACCAGTACGCGGTCCAGGCCTTCGACGAGGGAGCGCTCGACTATCTGGTCAAGCCGTTGGATCCGGTGCGCCTTGCCGACACCGTTGGGCGCCTGCAAGAGCGGCTGCATGCCGCGCACCCGCTGACGAACCTGGAGGCGGTGCTCGATCAGCTGGTGGCGCGCCTCGACAAGAAAGAGTCCGGCCCCGCGCCGCTGCGCTGGATCCACGCGTCCGTCGGAGAGACGCTGCGCCTGATCCCGGTCGACGAGATCGACTTCCTGCGCTCCGACGAGAAGTACACGCTGGTCGCGTGGCGCGGCGACGGGGGCAAGCCCGGCGAGGCGCTCATTCGCACGCCGCTCAAGGAGCTGGTCGAGCAACTCGACCGCGAGCACTTCATCCAGGTTCACCGTTCAGTGGTCGTGAACCGCCGCGCGATCAGCCATCTCACACGCACCCTCAACGAGACCGCCCAGATCCACCTGAAAGGCCGCGCTGAGGTACTTCGGGTAAGCCGGAGTTACTTGCACCTGTTCCGGCAGATGTAGTCCGCACGACTACAAGCCTCTCTCCTCGATCCAGGCAAGAAGCGCCTCCGCCGCGCGCTCCCAGCGCGCATCGAGCATGATCGCGTGTCCGAGCCCGTCGAGCAGCCGATAGTCGGCACCGAGAAGGCGCGCCGCCGATTCGGCGAGCGCCGGAGAGATCAGTGCGTCGCGTTCCGCGGCGAGCACCAGCGCCTGGGGCGCGTTCAACCGCCAGAGCTGCGGCAAGCCCCACAAGGTCATGTCCATCAGCGCGCGGCGCGATTCCGCCTGCATCCGGGCGTAGATGCGCTCCAAACCTTCAGTCTCCATCGGACCGGCAAAGAGCGCCTCGGCGAGCGCATCGCGCGAAACCCCGCGTCCCGCCGCAAGCGCGTTGATCTCGATCCACAGCGACGGCCTGAACAGCGCGAGCGAGAACGCAGAGGGCAGAAGGCCGGACGGCGGCACCGGACAGGCCAGCACGATGGCGGGCACGGTAGAGAGCTCGAGATGCTTCTGCACCACCAGCGCACCCATCGAATGGCCGATCAGCACGGGCGGACGGGGCATCGCCTCGACGGCAAGCGCGAGGTCCTCGACGTAGTGATCTAGGCTGAACGAATGCAGCCGCTCGCACCCGCTGCTCCCGCCGTGGCCACGCAGAGACAGCGCGAAGACAGGAAGACCGCGAGCCGCGAACCATGGGAGAAAGTGCTCGGACCACGACCAGGCACCGACATAACCGCCGTGAACGAAAAGAAGCGGTGTGCGTGCCGCGTGCTCCGAGGCCGGGCAATAGAGCAGTTCGATTCTCTCGGTTGCGGCGAGGATGCGCTGCTCGACGGCGGTCACTGCGGCACCGCCATGCCGCGCGCGACGGCGGCCCGTGCCGAGATCGTGTCGAACCAGCGTTTTACGTGCGGAAACTCGGCAAGGTCGACCTTGTGCCACTCGTGCCGTGCCACCCAGGGAAACGTTGCGATGTCCGCGATCGAATACTCTTCTGCGAGAAAGGCCGCGTGCGCGAGGCGCCGGTTCAGCACTGCGTACAACCGGCGCGTCTCCTTGGTATAGCGCTCGATTGCGTACGGCACGGGTTCCTTCGCGGCGCGCAGGAAATGGTGCGCCTGGCCGAACATCGGTCCCACGCCCCCCATCTGGAACATCAGCCACTGCAGCGCCTTGTACTTGCCGCGAGTGCCCGCGGGAAGGAAGCGCCCGCACTTTCCCGCCAGGTAGAGGAGGATCGCGCCGGATTCGAAGAGCTTCAGCGCCTTGCCGTTCGGCCCGTCGTAGTCCAGGATCGCCGGGATCTTGCTGTTCGGGCTGATCTCGACGAATTCCTCCCTGAACTGCTCGCCTTTGCCGATGTCGACCTTGTGCGTGCGGTAGGCAAGGCCGCATTCCTCGAGCATGACCGACACCTTGCGGCCGTTCGGCGTGCTCCACGTATACAGATCGATCATCGACAGATTCTCCGGGGCAGCGGAATATCGCGGCCGCCGGCACTGTATTGCATCCGACGGCACGTGACAAACGTATACTTCCCTCGGGCACGCATCTCATGAAGCGCATCCTCGTTTTGTTTCCGAAGGAATGGGACCGGCTCGAGTTCGCACGCCCGGAGTACGCCAGCCGCTACGAATTCGTCTACGCCGGGTTCGACCTGTTCCGCTTCCCGCAGAACCTGCAGCTCGGCTGGTTCGATGTGTTTCGCTTCGTCAACGACGTGGTGGCGCGCTTCCGCCGCGAGCGGATCGACGGCGTATTCAGCAACAACGAGTACTTCGGCGCGCTGATCGCCGCCGTGGTCGCCGAGAAGCTGGGCCTGCCCGGCAACGACCCGCGCGTCGTGCTCACCGCGCAGCACAAGTTCTACGCGCGCAAGCGCTTCGCTGAGATCGCACCCGAAGCTTCGCCGCGCTTCGCAGCCTTTCCCTACTCGATCCGCGGCCGTGACGAGTTCCCATTCGAGCTGCCCTGCTTCGTCAAGCCGGTCAAGGCGACGTTTTCGGTGCTCGCTCGGCGCGTGGACACGTTCGAGGAACTGCGGCGCCATCTTGCGTTCTGGCCGCTCGAGAAGTACGTGATCAAGCGCCTGGTGAAGCCGTTCAACGACCTCCTTCCCTGGTATACCGACTTCACGATCAACGCGCATCACATGATCGCCGAGGAAATCCTTCTCGGACACCAGGTCAACATGGACGGCTACGTGTGCGAGGGGAAAGTGCGCGTGCTCGGCGTGATCGACGAGAATCTGTTTCCCGGCACCTACGCGTTCCGCAGCTTCGAGTATCCCTCGCGCGTTCCGACTGAAGTGCAGGCGCGCATGAGGGACCTCGCGCAGAAAGTGCTCCTCGGCGTGGGCTACCGCCACGGCTTCTTCAATATGGAGTTTGCCTGGGACGCGGAGACGGGCCGCATCCGGGTGATCGAGATCAACCCGCGCATGGCCTCACAGCTCGCCGTGTTCTACGAATGGGTCGACGGCGTCAATCCCTACGCGATGCTGCTCGAGCTCGCCGTCGGCGAGGCCCCGCGCCACGAGCGTGCCGCGCCCCGCTTTCGCCATGCCGCGAGCTTCGCGTTCCGCAAGTTCGACGGCAAGCCGCTCGCCGTGCACCCCACCCGCGAGCAGATCGAGCGCGCCCAACGCGAGTTCCCGGAGGCGCGATTGATGCTCTACCTGAAGCGCGGGGCGAGCCTCGCACGCGAGATGAAGTGGCTCGGCAGCTACCGCTACGCCGTCGTCAACATGGGTGCTGCCTCGAGCGACGACCTGCACCGCCGCTTCCACGCCTTCCGGCGGAAGCTGTTCCGCGAATCCGACTTCGCCGCGGGGCTCTAGTCGCCGCGCGCCGCGGCGGCGATCGCCTGCTCGCGTGCGCGCTCCAGCCGGGCGGCGATCTCCGCAGGCGCCTGTACTTCGCGCGCGATCGTGCCCGCATCTACCGTGCTCGCCGCGGCGAACGCGCGCTGCAGGCGCGCGGTGCTCTCCTCCATGGCGATGCCCGGCTCGGCAAAACGCGCCACATCGAGCAGCTGCGCAAAGCGGTCGGCGCGGCGAAACGCGTCGGCGCGCCTGAGGATCTGCAGCTGCACGGCCGGGGAGGCGCCCGCTGCACCCGGTAGCGCGTCACGCAGGAGGCATGCCGTCACGGCGAGCTCGCGCTCGCTGTTCGGCACCCGCAGGCGATCGCAAAGCGCGCGCACCGTGCTCTCCTCCATTGGCCAGGCAAGCAACGCAAAGCGGACGTTCACCGGCGCGTTCGCTTTCGCCGCGCGCTCGAGCGCCGCACGGTCGACACGGATCTCGGGGAACAGCGTCGCAAGCGCGCCGCACGTTTCCAGCGTCTCGAACATTCGCGCCGGGTGTGGTTCGGCGAGACCGCGCGCGAATTCCTGCCACACGCGCTCGGCGACGAGATGCTCGAGCTCGCCCGCGGCAACCATGCGGCGCACCAGCGCGAGCGTCTCGTCCGCGACGCGGAACCCATAGCGCGCCGCGAAACGCGCCAGGCGCAGCACGCGCACCGGGTCCTCGACGAACGCTTCGCTGACGTGGCGAAGAACACCGTCACTCAAGTCGCGCGCGCCGCCGAAAGGATCGACCAGGCCGCCCGATTCATCCCGCGCCATCGCATTGATCGTGAGATCGCGCCGCGCGAGGTCTTGCTCGAGCGTCACGTCCGGCGCGGCGTGGACGGTGAATCCCTTGTAGCCGCGACCGCGCTTGCGCTCGGTGCGCGCAAGCGCGTACTCCTCATGGGTCTGCGGATGCAGGAACACCGGGAAATCGTTGCCGACCGGGCGAAACCCTGCGGCGACCATTTCTTCGGGCGTTGCGCCGACGACGACCCAGTCGCGATCGGCGACCGGCACCCCCAACAACTCATCGCGCACCGCTCCGCCGACGACGTACGCTTTCACGCGGCGCTCAAGGCGCGCTCAACGGCGCGCCCGCCAGCGCATCTTCGGATAGCGATCCCGCGGCCCGGCCGGGGCAAGCCAGCCCGGGACCGCCGCCTCCAGGGGCGTCGGCACTAGGTCGAACGGCAGCGGCTCGCCGTCGCCGCAGACACTGGGCACCTGCATCGAGCGAACGTTGTCGCGCGTCATCAGCGGTCGCGGCGAAAGCTCCATCAGACGCGCCTGCAGAACCGACAGGTTGTCGCTCAAACCGATCACGACTCGCCGCCGCCCGCTCACCCGGCACGCGTATTCGACGAGCTCGCGCAGCGTGTATACCTTTGGCCCGCACAGGTCGTAACGCTTGCCGGCCGCCTCGGGCCTTGCCAGCGCTGCGACAAATGCACGCACCACGTCGCCGACGTAGACGGGCTGGAAGCGCGCCTGCGGGCTGCCGAGCGGAAGCACGGGAAAGATCGCCGCAAGCTCGGCAAACAGGTTGAGAAAGCGATCGTCCGGTCCGAAGATGACCGAAGGGCGGAAGACCGTAACCGCAAGATCGTCCGCGGCGAGCACGGCTTCCTCGGCGACGCCCTTGGAGCGAAGGTACTCGGAGGGCGCATCGCGTGAGGCGCCCAACGCGCTCATGTGCAGCAATCGCTTCACGCCGCTTGCGCGGCACGCTGCCACCGCGGCTTGGGCCACCTCGACATGCGCGCGCGCGAAATCCGGTCCGTAGTCGTGCGGCCCGCGCTCGTCGGGTCGGCCCCGTCGGCTGTGCAGCACGCCGGCCAGATTGATCAATGCATCGTGCCCGTCCGCAAGGCGGGAGAGCGTGTGCGCAACGCCAACGTCGGCTTCCACCACGCTGACGGTCGGCAGAAGACGCAACGGCTTCGCGCGTTCCAGGCGGCGGGTCGGCACCGTCACCTCAGCACCCGAGGCCGCGAGGGCGGCGACGAGGTGCCGCCCTACAAAACCGCTGCCGCCTACGACGAGGATTTTGGAGAGGCGCATGGGTATTTGACTGCGATCACCGATAGCGCGATTTTAGGTTCTCTCACATAGAGAAACAAAAAGGACGCGATGACCTGGCCTCGCTCGCTACCCTCAGGGCAAGCTCTCGTTGAACTTGTCGCTCGCCGATCTTGCCGGAATCGTTCCCAGCCGCTGCTTCAGAGACAGGAGTTTGCCTCCGCCCAAGGCCGCATAGTAGAGCGTGTTCGCCATGACCTTCTTCACGTAGTCGCGCGTCTCGTTGAACGGAATCGTCTCGGCATAGATCGCCCCTTCGAGCGGCTTCACGTCGCGCCAGCGGCGCGCCCGCCCCGGGCCCGCGTTGTACGCAGCCGAAGCGAGCACGGGGTGGCCGAGATCGTCGAGCACGTATTTCAGGTACCGGGCGCCGAGCGTGACGTTGGTGTCGACGTCGATGACGCGCTCGGGCGAATATTGCATTCCGATCTTTCCCGCCACCCAGCGCGCGGTCGCCGGCATCAGCTGCATCAGGCCGCGCGCGCCGGCGGAGGATTTCGCGTCGGCGATGAACCGGCTCTCCTGCCGCGTGATGCCGAGCACCCAGGCTTCCTCGAGACCGAACGCGCGCGCGTGCTCGCGAAAGACGTCGCGGAACGGGGCGAGGAAGCGCATCTGGAAATTGTGGACGTGCGTGGTCCGGTCCGCCGTGTTGATCGCGCGGTCATAGACTTCGGCGCGGCGCGCGATTTCGGCCGCCGCAAGCAGTTGCCGGTCGTCCATCGTACGGATCGAGAACAGCCACTCGCGCATGCCTTCCGTACGCAGGCCCAGGGCGTAGAGCGCAAGCGCCCGCTGCAGGCCGCCGTGCGCCCGGGCCTGTGCGAGCTCGTCTTCGGTCGGAGCAAAAGGCGGCGGCATCACGACGGCTTCGCCGAGCTCTTCCGCCGCGAGCAGGCCGTAGAAGTGGGGCTGCCCGGAGATCCGCAGGAAGTAGGCGCGCGCGCCCTCTGCGTTGCCCTCGCCGGCGAGCGCACGCCCGTACCAGTACGACCACGCGGCATCCTGGCGCGCGGTCACCGACATCGGGTCGATCGCCTCGCGCAGCATTTCCCAGTCGCCGATCCGCATCGCGACCCGCGCCTTCCACGCGAGCTGCTCGTCGTTCAACTCGCTGCGTCCGCCGCGCTTGAACCATTTCGCGGCGTCCGGCATGTGGCGGCGCGCGGCCTCGTAGGCGACGCGCACCCAGGCATGCATGCGGTCCGGCTCCGGCAGCCGCTCGCCGAGCGAGCCATCGAGGATTTCCGCTGCAGCGCGCGGGTCGCTGCGCGCGAGGCGCACGATCGCAAACAGCACCATCTCGCGTACCTGCCGGCGCGCGACGTCCTGAGGCGGAGCGGCGAGCAGTTTTTCCGGGCTCGCGGCCGCTTGCGACAGCACTCGCGAGTCCGGTGCTTCGTCCGCGGGCAGATAGTCGAGCACGCGTTGCGCGGCGGACAGCTGCCCGTTATCGAAGAGAATACGCGCGCGCTGCCACATGTCTCGCACTCGCAACCGCCCATCGTTGATCAGCTTCTCGGCGAGCGTGGTGCAGCCCTCGGGCAGCTCCTTGGGCTCGAGCCACATCTCCTTGGTTTCTTGGTGGACGGAGTCATCGCTGCGCGCGAGTCGCGACAGCCATGCGTAGCAGCGGATCTCGAGATCGTCCTGCACGAGCGGCGCGAGCTCCAGGTCGAACGTCTGCCACTCCGCGCGCCTGCCGAGCGCTTTCAGCCAGTCGGCGCGCAGCCGGTCTGCGAGATAACTGCCGGCGCGCCGGGAAAGAAAATCGCGCGCTTCGCTGGTGCTCAGCTCGTTCAGACGGAATCTGAGCGTCCAGTACTCCAGGTACGGCGCGAGGACATGCTCTTCGAGTCCTGCAGAGTACCTTGCGAGCTTGACCGGATCGCCCGCGCGATAGGCCTCGTAGGCGCGCAGGAAAGCATCCTCGGCGGGGCGCGACTTTGCCGGCGCCGGCTCGACGGCGCGCGGCTTGGGCGGCGCTGCCTCGACGGTGGCCGCCAGAGCGAGTGCTATAGTCAGGAAGTATCGAAAAATCATGGACTAACAGAGAATAGCATGCAGGGCGATGAGCTGAAACGCTGGCGCAGCGCCGAGCGCGCCCGACTCGTGGCGGCGCGTGAAGCCCTGGGTCGCGAAACCCTCGATTCGTGCCGCCTACGCATTGACCGCCACCTGGAGGAAGGATTCCCCGAACTTTCGCGCGGCGCGCTCGCGTTCTGCTGGCCGATCCGGGGCGAGTACGACGCGCGGCACCTTGCGAGAACGCTGCGCGAACGCGGCGCGTTGACAGCATTGCCGGCAATCGTTGCGAAAGGCCAGCCGCTCGTGTTCCGGGAATGGCATCCCGGAGTCCCGCTCGCGACTGGCCCGCTCGACATCCCCTACCCGATCGGCTCGCGCGAGGTGCTGCCCGATCACGTGCTGCTGCCCATGAACGGCTGGGACGAAAGTGGCTGCCGACTCGGCTACGGCGCCGGGTATTTCGACCGGACGCTGGCGACCCTGCATAAGAAGCCCCTCGTGATCGGCGTGAGCTATGAGATCGCGCGCATGCCGACGATCCATCCGCAAAGCTGGGACGTCCCGATGGATTGGGTCGTTACCGAGCGCGGCGTCTACCGGCGCGAGGCGGACGGGGTCGTGTTCGTCGGCCCCGCGGCGCCCGGCTAGCGCTTGTAGGCGAGCGTCAGGCCGTCGCCGATCGGCACGAGCGCGACGTGGATGCGAGGGTCGCGGCGCAGCCGCAGGTTGAATGCGCGGATCGCGCGCGTATCGACATCCTGGCGCCGCCGATCGACTACGCGGCCCGACCACAGCGTGTTGTCGATCGCGATCAGACCGCCGCGGCGCACGAGCTGCATGCAGCGCTCGAAGTAGTTCAGGTAGTTTTCCTTGTCCGCGTCGATGAAGGCGAGGTCGTAGCGCCCGGCGTGCCGCTCGCCCAGCAGCGCATCGAGCGTCTCGAGCGCGGGCGCAAGCCGCAGCCGGATTTTCGAAGCGACCCCGGCCTTTCGCCAGTAGCGGCGCGCCATCGAAGTCCACTCCTCGCTCACATCGCAGCACGTAAGCCGGCCGCCCGGCGGCATCGCGAGGGCCACGCACAGCGCCGAATAGCCGGTGAACGTGCCGATCTCGAGGTAGCGTTTCGCGCCGAGCAGGCGAACGAGGATTTGCATCAGCGCGCCCTGCTCCGGCGCGATCTGCATCCCGGCGCCGGGGATGCGGCGCGTCGCCGCACGCAGCCGCCGCTGCACCGCGGTTTCGCGCACCGCATGGCCGACCAGGTAGGCATGCACGTCGTCCGGCATGAAGATCGTCTTGGAGGACATCAGCCGAGGAACAGCCGGTAGGCGGGGTTGCGCGTTTCGTCGGCATGCGGGTAGCCGAGGCGGCGCAGGAACGTGCGGAAGTCGCCCATCTCCTGCCGCGGCACCTGGATGCCGACGAGGATGCTGCCATAGTCGGCGCCGAGGTTGCGGTAGTTGAACAGGCTGATGTTCCAGCTCGGATTCATCGCCGACAGGAACCGCATCAGCGCGCCCGGACGCTCGGGGAACTCGAACCGGTAGAGGAGCTCGTTGCGTGCGAGCGGTGAGTGCCCGCCGACCATGTGCCGCATGTGTCCCTTCGCGACCTCGTCGTCCGAAAGATCGAGCGTGCCGAAGCCCCCGCGTCGCAGGATGCGAACGATCCGCGCGGTCTCGTCCCGGTCGTGCACGGTGACGCCGACGAAGATGTGGGCCTCCTTCGGGTCCGACATGCGGTAGTTGAACTCGGTGATGTTGCGGCCTCCGAGCACGCTGCAGAAGCGGCGAAAGCTGCCGCGACGCTCCGGGATCGTGACCGCGAGCACGGCTTCACGGTGCTCGCCCATCTCGGCGCGCTCGGCAACGAAACGCAGCCGGTCGAAATTGGTGTTGGCGCCCGACGCGATCGCGACGAGAGTCTTGCCGCGCACGCCGCGCCGGCCTACCCAGGCCTTCGCGCCCGCCACGGCCAGCGCGCCCGCCGGCTCGAGCACGGCCCGCGTGTCCTCGAACACGTCCTTGATCGCGGCGCACATCTCGTCGGTATCGACGCGCACGATCTCATCGACGAATTGGCGCGCGAGCCGGAACGTCTCCTTGCCCACTTGGCGTACCGCAACCCCGTCGGCAAACAGTCCGACATGGCTCAGCACGACCCTGCGTCCCGCGCGCAGCGAGCGCGACATCGCGTCGGCGTCGGTCGGCTCTACTCCGATCATGCGCACCGCAGGACGCAGGCGCTTCACGTATGCGGCGATGCCGGAGATCAGGCCACCGCCGCCGACGGGGACGAACAGCGCATGGATCGGCCGCGTCGTCTGGCGCAGGATCTCCATGCCGATCGTCCCCTGCCCGGCGATCACGTCCGGATCGTCGTACGGATGCACGAACGTCAGCCCGTGGCGACGCTGCACGATGCGTGCGTGCGCCTGGGCGTCCGAATACGAGTCGCCGTGCAGCACGACTTCTGCGCCGCGCGCGGCGACTGCGTCCACCTTGATGCGCGGCGAAGTCACCGGCATCACGATCACCGCCCGGCAGCCGAGCTTCTGCGCGGCGAGTGCAACGCCCTGCGCATGATTGCCCGCGCTCGATGCGATCACGCCCTTCGCAAGCTTCGCGCGCGGCAGGTTCGCCATCTTGTTGTACGCGCCGCGCAGCTTGAACGAGAACACCGGCTGCAGGTCTTCGCGCTTGAGCAGCAGCCGGTTGCCCAGCCGTCGCGACAGCGCCGGCGCAAGCTCGAGCGGTGACTGGATCGCGACATCGTAGACGCGCGCTTTCAGGATGCGCTCGAGGTAGTCGTTGCGGGCCACGGGTCAGCCTATCAGGCCGCCTGCAGCTTCGCCACCGCGACCGCGAGCCACTTCACGCCCTGGCGGCCGAAATTCACTTGCACGCGCGCATCCTCGCCCTGCCCTTCCGCATCGATAATCACGCCGGCCCCGAACTTGGCGTGCACCACGTTCTGCCCGATGCGAAAGCCGGGACGGTCGCTCGAAAACGCCAGGCGCTCCTCCTTCTTTCTCGGCACTTGCCAGGAGGATGCGGCGCCCAGCGTCGCGCGCCGCGCGCCGGTGATCCGCGGCGTGAGCCACTTCTTCAATTCCTCGGGGATTTCCGCGAGGAATCGCGATGCAAGGCTGTAGCGCGTCTGGCCATGCAGCATCCGCGTCTGCGCATGCGACAGGTAGAGCCGCTCGCGCGCTCGCGTGATCGCCACGTACGCGAGGCGTCGCTCCTCTTCGAGCCCATCGCGCTCGACGAAGGCTTGCTCGTGCGGGAACAGCCCTTCCTCCAGCCCGGAGAGAAACACCGCGTTGAATTCCAGGCCTTTCGCCGAATGCACCGTCATGAGCTGCAGCGCGTCCTGGCCTTCGCCCGCCTGGTGCTCGCCGGCTTCGAGCGCGGCGTGCGCGAGAAACGCGCTCAGCGGATCGACTTCGGCACCCGACTCCACCTCGCGCTCCTCCTCGGTGAACGACGCGGCGGCGTTCACCAGCTCGCCCAGGTTCTCGACGCGCTCGGCGCCGTCGCGCTCGGCCTTGTAATGCTCGATCAAGCCGCTCCCCGCGACGACGTGCTCGACGCATTCGGCGAGCGGCAACCCGGCGCACTCGGCCCGCAGCCGCTCGATCAGCGTGCGAAACTGCGCGAGCGCCGGTGCGGCACGCCCTGTCAGCGCTGCCGCGGCCGCGAGCAGGCTCGTCCCGCCTGCTTTTGCCGCGTCCTGGACCTGCTCGATCGTGCGCGTGCCGATGCCGCGCGGCGGAAAGTTGGCGACGCGCAGGAACGCGCTGTCGTCATCAGCAAGCGCGACCAGCCGCAGGTAGGCGAGCGCATGCTTGACTTCGGCGCGGTCGAAAAAGCGCAACCCCCCGTACACGCGGTACGGAATCGAGCTGCTGAAGAGCGCGTGCTCGATGACCCGCGACTGCGCGTTCGACCGGTACAGCACGGCGATCTGTGCGAGGCGATGTCCTTCGCGCTGCAGCGCCCTCACCTCCTCGGCGATGAAGCGCGCCTCCTCGATGTCCGAGCCGCCTTCGAAGACCCGCAGCGGGTCGCCCTTGCCGCTTGCGGTCCACAGGTTCTTGCCGAGGCGCTTGCGGTTATTCGCGATCAATGCGTTCGCCGCGTCGAGGATGTTGCCGTGCGAGCGGTAGTTCTGCTCCAGGCGAATGACGCGCGCGATTCCGAATTCGCGCTCGAATTGCCCCATGTTGGCAGAGTGCGCGCCGCGGAATGCATAGATCGACTGGTCGTCGTCGCCGACCGCGAACAGTCGCGAATCCTTGCCCGCGAGCAGCTTCAGCCACCGGTACTGCAGGCGGTTCGTGTCCTGGAACTCGTCCACCAGGATGTGGCGGAAGCGCTCGGCATAGTGCGCACGCAGCACCTCGTTGCGAGCGAGCAGCTCGTAGGCGCGCAGCAGCAGCTCGGCGAAGTCGACCGTGCCTTCGCGCTGGCACTGCTCGTCGTAGGCGGAGAAGAATTCGACGAACCGGCGCGTGCGCTCCTCGGTCAGCGGCACATCCCCGGCACGCAGCCCTTCTTCCTTCTGGCTGTTGATGAACGCCTGCACTTCGCGCGGCGGAAAACGGTCTTCGTCGGCCTGCAGCCCTTTCAGCATGCGCTTCACGGCCGCGAGCTGGTCCTGCGAGTCGAGAATCTGGAACGTCTGCGGCAGCCCGGCGTCCCGGGCATGGAAACGCAGCATGCGGTTCGCAAGGCCGTGGAACGTTCCGATCCACATCCCGCGCGGATGGACCGGCAGCATCGCGGCGAGACGCGTCAGCATTTCGCGCGCTGCCTTGTTGGTGAAGGTCACGGCGAGCACCCCTGCGGGGGACACGTGGCCCGCCCGGACGAGCCATGCAATGCGCGTCGTCAGGACGCGCGTCTTGCCGCTGCCTGCGCCGGCGAGGATCAGCGCATGCTGCTCGGGCAGTGTGACTGCGGCAAGCTGTTCGGGATTGAGGTGTTCGAGATGAAGCGACAAAGCGCGCGCATTATCTCACGCGTGTAAACGCGCCCTCTGGCAGCGGAAGGTCCTTCAGTTCGATACCTTCGGATCGCTCACCCCGTGCTGGCCGCGAAGCTTCGCCGCCAGCGCGTCGGCTTCCGCTTTCGAAGGCAGTTGCGCGATCCGCACGGCGTACGTGCGCTTTCCTTGCGCCCTCGTTTCGGCCGCGTAGCCGGCAGCGTGCAGCTTCTCGAGCAGCGCGCCCGCGGCTTCCTTCGATAGCGATTGTGCCAGCGTCACTTTCCACTTTCCGCCGCGGCGGGCAGCGCCTTTGCCGGACTCGATCTCCGTTTCCTGCGCGAGCTCGGCAAGCCTTTCTTTGGTGAGGATGCTGAGCGGTTGAGTCTTGCCCTTGTCGCGCTGATAGAACTGGCGCGGCTGATCCATGCGCACCGGTTTTTCGTTCTCGGCGCCCACTTCGATCGCGCCCTCGATCAGGCAGACGATTTCATTGTCCTTCACCGAGCGGCCCCACAGGTCGGTGCCGCGGATTCCCGCCGTCACGGTCGAGATCCGGAATTTGAAGTCCCGCGGGCGCGGCTTCGCCAGCGTCTCGGTCGTGAAACGGAACGCTCCGGCAAGAACATCGAGCGTAGCCCTGAACAGGCCACCCCGCTCGGGAATGAGATCGAGAAGCTGCAGTCTTGCGTTCTCGCCGAGCTTCAGGATGCTACCTTCGGCCAGCTTGACGTACAGGCGCGCGCCCGGCCCGGTGCGCAGCGCATCGGTCGCGATCAGCTCCATCCCCGGCGCAGCAGGCAGTTGTCTGCCCGCGCGCTCGACCCAGGCAGGCATCTGCACGCTTTCCACGACCGCCGCCGGCGCCGCGAACACGTTGCTCGCTGCGAGCGCGAGCCATAGCGCAAAGACGATCTCGAGCCAACGTTTCATGTGTGTTTCCCCCACTGCGATCTGATGGGCGAATATACGCGAACCTCGGCGCACCGGATGCGTCCGTATAATCCCCGCTTCTGCCAACTTTGTCACAACGCAGGACGGAAAATGCAGGAGAAATACGATCCGCGGGCGATCGAGCGCGACGCGCAATCCTTCTGGGAAGCGCGGCGCGCGTTCAGCGTCTCCGAAGACCGCTCGAAGCCCAAGTTCTACTGCCTGTCGATGTATCCGTACCCGTCCGGCAAGCTGCACATGGGACACGTGCGGAATTACACGATCGGCGACGTGCTCACCCGCCATCACCGCATGCGCGGCAGGAACGTGCTGCAGCCGATGGGCTGGGACGCGTTCGGGCTACCGGCCGAGAACGCGGCGATGGCGAACGGGGTGCCGCCGGCGCGCTGGACCCGCGACAACATCGTGTACATGAAGCGCCAGCTCCAGGCCCTCGGCTTTGCGCTCGACTGGGAACGTGAGCTCGCGACGTGCGATCCCGCGTACTACAAGTGGAATCAGTGGTTCTTCACCCGCCTGTTCCGCCGCGGGCTCGCCTACAAGACGACCGGCGTAGTGAACTGGGACCCGGTCGATCAGACGGTCCTCGCCAACGAGCAGGTAATCGACGGCCGAGGCTGGCGGACCGGGGCACTCGTCGAGAAGCGCGAGATTCCGATGTATTTCCTGCGCATCACCGAGTACGCCGACGAACTGCTCGCCGCGCTCGATGAGCTGCCCGGCTGGCCGGAGCGCGTGAAGCTGATGCAGAAGAACTGGATCGGGCGCTCCGAAGGCGTGCGCCTTGCGTTCCCTTACGAGCTCGAAGGTGAACGCAAGCTTCTGTGGGTGTTCACCACGCGCGCCGATACTCTGTTCGGCGCGACATTCTGCGCAGTCGCTGCCGAGCACCCGATCGCGACTTGGGCCGCGAGGCGCGACCCGCAGATCGCGGCGTTCGTCGACGAATGCAAGCGCGGAGCGACCATGGAGGCGGATATTGCGCAGCTCGAGAAGAAGGGAATGCCGACCGGGCTGGAATGCATCCATCCGCTTTCGGGCGAGCGCATCCCGGTATGGGTGGCCAACTACGTGCTGATGGGATACGGCGAAGGGGCGGTGATGGCGGTGCCGGCCCACGACGAGCGCGATTTCGATTTCGCGCTGCGTTACCGCCTGCCGATCCGTCCTGTCATCCGCCATCCGCTCGGCGACGCGGTGCCGGCGCCGTGGAAACCCGAATACGCCGAGTACGGCACGTGCATCCACTCGGGCAAGTACGATGGCCTCGGCTACGCCGCCGCGGTCGATGTGATCGCTTCCGACCTGCAGGCGAAGGGGCTGGGGGAAAGGCAGGTGCAATGGCGGCTGCGCGACTGGGGCATCTCGCGCCAGCGCTACTGGGGCTGCCCGATTCCCATCGTGCATTGCGAGGCTTGCGGCGACGTGCCGGTTCCGGACGAGCAATTGCCGGTTCTGCTACCCGAGGATGTCGTACCCGACGGAACCGGCAGCCCGCTCGCGAAGATGCCCGAGTTCTACCAGACCTCCTGCCCGTCGTGCGGCAAGCCGGCGCGCCGCGAGACCGACACGATGGACACGTTCGTCGACTCGTCGTGGTATTTCGCGCGCTTTGCCTGCGCAGACAACCCGCGCGAGATGGTCGACGCGCGCGCCGCGTACTGGATGCCGGTGGACCAGTACATCGGCGGCATCGAGCATGCGATCCTGCACCTGCTGTACTCGAGATTCTTTCAGCGCCTGATGCGCGATGAGAAGCTGCTCGCGATCTCCGAGCCGTTCACCAATCTGCTTACGCAAGGGATGGTGCTCGCGGAGTCGTACTACCTCGACACGCCCGAAGGCCGCCGCGAGTGGATCGACCCCGCGGAGGTCGAGGTGCGGCGCGACGCCAAGGGCAAGCTCGTCTCGGCCATTCGCCGCGCCGACGGTGCCGAGGTCATCTACGACGGCCTCGGAACGATGTCGAAATCGAAGAACAACGGCGTCGACCCGCAGGAGCTGATCGAGCGGTACGGTGCGGATACCGCGCGCTTCTTCGCGATCTTTGCCTCGCCGCCGACCAATACGCTCGAATGGTCCGACGAAGGGGTCGAGGGGTCCTACCGTTTTCTGAAACGCTTATGGAGCTACGCAGTCAGATTCAAGGCGGGCGGCGGTCCCGCCGTTGCCTCTGAGTTGAGCAAGGCTACAAGGTTCGAAATTCATTCCGTACTCAACCAGGCCAACTACGACCTTTCGAAGTATCAGTTAAACACGGTCGCATCGGCGGCGATGAAGATATTGAATGCGCTGGATCGCCTAGCGGGCGTCGATGATGAGGTTGCGAAAGAAGGCTTGTCGATCCTGCTGCGGCTGCTCTCGCCGATCACGCCGCATATCTGCCACCATCTGTGGCGCGAGCTGCGCTTTGGCGAGGATGTGATGAGCGCGGCCTGGCCGGAGCCGGACAAGAATGCATTGGTGCAGGACGAGATCGAGTACGTGGTTCAGGTAAACGGTAAAAAGAGAGGAACACTTGTGGCTTCAAAGGCCCTGGACTCGAGAGCACTGGAAGCGCTGGTTCGCGCAAGCGACATCGTGAAACGATACATAGGCGACCTGGTGATCAAGAAAGTCATCGTCGTTCCTGGCCGCCTGATCAACATCGTCGTCTGATGCGCCTCTTCGCCATCGTCGCGCTCGCTCTGCTCGCTGGCTGCGGCTTTCAGCTGCGCGGCGCGGCCGAGCTGCCGTTCGAGACGGTGTACCTGCCCGCGACCGGCGGCATCGGGCTCGACCTGCGGCGCAACATCAAGGCCGGCACCCGGACCGTCGTGGTGGACGACCCGAAGCAGGCGCAAGCGATCCTCGAATTCCTGCAGGAAG
>DASYPC010000038.1:0-23069 GCA_036007105.1 Burkholderiales bacterium
CGCGCTGCCTTCAACCGCTCTTCGATCAGCCTGACGTCCGGGCGCGCAGTCCGGATGCCCGAGGGCGACTTCTTCTGGAAGGCGTGCAGCATGTAGATCGCCCGCTCGAAGCGCACCGTGTAGACCGCCCGGTACGTTCCCGCCGCGTCATCTTCGACGATCTCGAGCACGCCCGGCCCCACACCCTTCCAAGGCTTCGCAGAGGGCGGTCGTCCGCCGAACTGCACGACACCCAACGCAAATCCAATGCTGCTGACGACCTCGGCGGGGAAGGCAAGCAGGTCCTTCTTCGAAGAACCAACCCAGTGCAGCGGCCTCTCGCCTGGTGCCCGGCGGATGCGCGTCAAGTATTATACCCAATACGGTATATCGCAGGGAAGTCGCTGCTGGCTAGCCGAGCAGCTTCGCGAGCTCGCCGCTCGCGATCAGTTTCTCCAGGTCGTCGGCGCCGCCGACCAGCACGCCCTTGACGAACACCATCGGGAACGTCGGCCACCCGGTCCACATCTTGAGCGCGTTGCGGCGGCGCCATTCGGAGAGGTAGCTTCCGTATTCGAGATACTTGTAGGTGATGTTGGCGGCGTCGAGCGTGCGGCGCGCCCGCCTCGGATTCGGGTTCTGGCGCATGCCAACGACGACCACTGCGTTCGCGGCGATCGCGGCCTTTACTTCGCGCACGATGTCGATGCGGTTCGTCGCGACCTTGTCGCGGACAGCAGGGTGGATGCGAGATTCGTCGAGGATCGGGCGTGACATCGGCGAATGATGGCACGCAGACCACGAAAATGGGATACGTCCCTATTTTTCTCAGTCGCGCGGGATGCGCCGGTACCGATGGCCGACCGTGATCACGACCCCGTCGCCGACGATCGCGTAGGTGCGCCCGAGGCGTTCGGCCGCACGCGCGCCCTCCGGGCTCTGACGGGCGAGACGGGCGCGCGCCTTCTTGTCGAGGAACACGATTTCGCGGCCTTGCGAGTGCACGTAGCGCTCGACGCCGTACTCGAGCAACGCGTCGAGCGCAGCCGCGCGGATGCCGCGCTGCTGCATGCGTACGCGGGCGTGCGGCGTGAGGGCTGAGCGATCCATCGGCGCTCTACTTTCCGATCAGCGACAGGATTCCGAGAACGATGAAGGGCGACAGCGCAACGAGCAGATCCAGCGGCAAGGTGGTCATGAGGTTCCTCCTTGCGAGCAGTTTGAAGGGCGATGGGCTCAGGGCATGAGCCGCGCTGATGTATGCTTGTAAACACAATATGAGATTTGCAATTGGTGTTTATAGACAACATAATGCATTCATCTTCAGCTCTTCCGGAACCACCACAGATGCGTACTCGACCGCGGTTCGACCGTCAAATCTCGGAAAATTTAGACCTATCACTAAAGCCTTTTCAAGAGAGCATGCGCTCACTTCCTCCGCCCGGAGGCTGGGCGCGATCGGTGCGTCAGGCGATCGGCATGAGTGCGGAGCAGCTTGCGCGGCGCGTCGGGGTGACGCGGGCGACGATCGCTACGCTTGAGCGGAGCGAAGCGCGCGGCCGCATCACGCTCGCGAGCCTGGAGAAACTTGCGCGCGGCCTGGGTTGCCGCGTCGTGTATGCGCTAGTGCCCGAAGTCGCCCCTTCCCTTAGCGGCCTGCGGCGAGCGCGCGCACGCAAGCTCGCGCGCAGCCAGCTTACGAGCGCATCAAGCGCCGATGCCGGGCTAGATGCCGCGCATACGCGCAACCAGCTCGAGCGACTCACCGACGAGCTTCTCGCCGGCAGCCCGCGCAAGCTCTGGGAATAGCACCGGCGATTTCGGGGCTAGACCTCGAGCGCCTCCGCACCCGGCAGCATCGCGATCCCGTCGAGTGCCGGCAGCGTCTCCTGGCCGATTCCCTGCAGGTCGCCAATGACGCCCAGCAGGCCGTCGGACATGCGCGCGAGCTGCGCCTCGCGCTTCTTCCAGATGCGGGTCATCGCACTCTTCTCGGCTTCGAGCTCGACGCGCATCGCGGCGAAGCCGTCGGCGGCGGATCTCATGCGTTGCGCGAACTGCGGGCTGCAGAGGTAGCCGTAGAGGCGTTCGGCTTTCTCGCTGCGGCCGACATTCGCCTGGCGCAGCCGCTGCATCTCGATCAAGCCGTTGCGCAGTGACTCGGCGAGCGGCCGCGCGGCGTCGAAGCGCGAAATCCAGACGTCGGATTCGCGCAGGAACGGCTCGCGCGCTTCCTTCGGCATTGCCGCCGTGACGAGGATCGAGAACTCGGCGCCCATCTCCTGCTGCTGGTGCCTGAGCTTGCCGAGCCACGCCTGCTGCCACGCCTTCGTCTGCTTCGCCTCCCAGAGAATCGCGCCGCAACGCAATCCGGAAGGCGAGCGCACGTGCTGCACCAGGTCCGCGCCGTTCACGCCCTTCGGCACCGGCAGGATTTCATCGAGCGGGAACGCGCCCTTCAGCAACTCTTCGAGCGACAGCTCGAGCGCCTCGCCCTGCAGCTGCTGCGAGCCCTGCTCGAGCTTGCGCTTCAGATCCGCGGCCTCGCGCTGCGCGGATGCGAGCTGCGCTTTCCACTGTGCTTCGCGGCGGGTGATCTCTTCGAGCGCGGCGCTGCCTGCACGCTCCTCGATTTTCCTTCGTTCCGCGTCGAGCCTGCGCTGGTAGTCGAGCTCCTGCGACTTCTTTGCCTCTTCCAGCTCGCGCATCTGGCGGCGAAGTTGCAGCTCCTCGGCGCGCGATTTGGCGAGCTGACTCTCCTTCGCGGAGATCGATTCTTCGAGCGAGCGGCGGCGTACCTCGTACTCGGTCTCGGCGCGGCGCTTCGCGGTAGCGGCGGCCTCGGCTTCAAGCGTGCGCTTCTGCTTGTCTAGACTGAGCGCAAGCGCTTCCGCGTGACGCTCGATCGCGTGGCGCGAGATACCTTCGGAGAGCGCAAAGCGGCGGTTGCACTTCGGGCAGGCGACCTGCTCCTCGGCATCGACGATGATCGGGCGCGTCATGGGAGCCTCCCCACTGGTCTTGGAGGCGCCAGTATGGGAAGGACCAGGCTCAGGCCATGAGCCCAAGGCAAAAAATAGGGACGTACCCCAATATTCCGCACAGCGAAATAATGGGGTACGTCCCTATTTTTCAGGGATGGATTAGCGCGAGGGGCTGTCGGCCGTGCTTGCGGTAGACGGAAAAGTCCGAGTCGAGCGTCAGCACGCTGTGCTCTTCGAAAAGCTCAGCCATGCGGACAATGCAGGCGTCCGCGAGAGACATCGGCACGTCGCGGTATTTGCGGTGCAGCGCGCGCAGCGCAGCGACCTGCTCGTCGACGTGCAGGGCAATCCGCAAGGCGCCATTCTCAAGCAGCTCGAAGACCGCGTCTTGCGCCTTTGATAGCGGACCGAGCAAGTACATCACTTCGGCGAGTACCGGCTCACATACGAGCAGCGGCGCCTCGAGCTCACGCATGCGCTCTACCGCCCAGACATGGTTGCGCTCGGCGCGATCGAAGTAGGCGACCAGGGGACCCGTGTCAGCGATGGCGCCGTGGGCCACGTCCAAAGCCCTTCAGATGCTTCGGGTTGGATCCCAAGTCGGGGACGCCCGAGTCGACCAACCCGCGCGCAGCAGACATCAGATCCTCAAGTCCGGGGCGCTTGCGCTCGCCACGCGGCGTCTGTAGCACCAGCCGCAGGCCCTCTTCAACGAGGTGCTTGAACTTGCGCCCGCGCAGGGCCGCTTCGGCCTTGGCGCGCCGGAACAGCTCCTCGGGCAGTTCAACAGTGGTTTTCATAAAGGGGCTGGTTATCGCCGTAAATACGGTAACCCATATTACTTGTTTTACGTTACAAGCGCCAGTCTTCGTCTCAGTAGCGGCGCCTGGCCGCGTCCAGCTGCGCTCTAATCTTCTCGCGCAGCGCCTTCGGCGCGAGTACTTCGACATCGGCTCCGAACTTGAGCACCTCCATCAGGAGCTCGCGGTCGGCGGCGTAGGGAAGCTCGAGCACATAGCTGCCGTCCTTCTCGAAGCGCGCGCGCTGGCTCGAATGCCAGCTCTGCGTCGCGACCCAACGGGCAGCCTGCGCGGTAAAACGCAGCGTCGCCCATTCCACGGCTCGGCCGGCAAAGATACCGTAGCCACTCTTCAGATATTCGTCGAGCTCGCTCTTCGCGACTTCGCGCGCCCGCGCATCGAGAAGCGACGCTTCGCGAATCGCGTCTACCGCGAAGCTCCTCAGATCCTCGCGCAAGTGACAGTAGGCGTCGAGGTACCAATTGTCGCGATAGTGCACCAGGCGCTGCGGCGAGACGTCACGCTCGGTCTCGCGGTCCTTTTCGCGGTTGTAGTGGCGGATATGCAGGCGCTGGCGCTTCAAGAGCGCTGCGGCGAGCGTGCCGAAGTGCTCAGCCTTCGCCTCGCGCCGGCCGGGCTGGAGGATGCGGATGCGTTTCTCGACCTCGTGCCACGAATGATCGCCGCGGCCGAGGATCGCGCGCAGGCGCTCGGCAAGCGGCTCGATGCGGTCGCCGAGCAGTCCCGGCTGCAGGCCGGTGAGGAGCTGCAGTGCGGTGAGCAGCGAGTGAATCTCGGATGCGCTGAACCACAGTCCCGGCAGTTCATAGCGCGGCCCCGCGCGCGGCTTGCCGAAGCGATAGCCCCCTTGCTCGCGGTCGAACTCAATCGGCGCGTGGAAGCGATCGCGCATGTAGACGAGGTCACGTTTCAGCGTTGCGCGAGACACGCCGAGCGCATCCTGCAGCGTGCCGAACGCGACGATCCTACGGCCCTTCAGCAGCTGGTCGATCTTGTAGAAGCGCTCGAGCCGTTCCATTGCTGGCGCATTGTGCGCCACTTTCTCCCGGGCAAACTTTTTCGCTCTATAACGCCATTCTTCGAGCACGAGCAAATGCATCGGCCTCGCTTCGCGCATCCGCAAAAACTGTTCTATAACCGGCCGCCGCTTCGGCAAACGCGGCGTATTTTTTTCAGAAATTTTTGGGTAGCCTGCGTGCCCTAAGGGGGTCGTGTATCCAGATGAGAAAGACTGCCGCCGCTCTTTGCACGGTGTTTCTCGTGCTCCACGGCTGCAGCCAGACGCCGATCCAGCCGGCCGACACGCATCTGCGCGCCGATCCGGCGCCGGTTGAAGCAACGATTCCCGCGCCGGTGCAGATTGCGCCGGTCCTCCCTCCGCCCCGGCCCGCGCCGCCTCCGGAAACGTACACCGTCGTCGTAACCAATGTGCGTGCGCAGGACCTGCTCTTTGCGCTGGCGCGCGACGCGAAGATCAACGTCGACATCCACCCGGGTATCACAGGCCAGGTCACGCTGAACGCGATCGAGCAGACGCTGCCCCAGCTTCTTACCCGTATCGCGAGGCAAATCGACCTGCGCTACGAGATCGACGGCGCGAACCTGATCGTGCTCCGCGACACGCCGTTCCTGCGCACCTACCGGATCGAGTATGTGAGCGCGTCGCGTAACGTCAAGATGCAATCGACCTCGTCGACTCAATTCGCCGCCGCGGCATCCAGCGCCGGCTCGGGCGGCGCGGGACCCGCAGCCCAGGCGACCGGGTCGACCGCGTCCGTCGAAGTGGTGTCGAACAACCAGCTTTGGGAAGCGATCGTGCAGAACGTCAAGGAGATCCTGCGCGAGACCGACCGGATCATTCCTGCGGGAGCGTCGCCACCGCCAGCGCCGCCGCCCACACCCGCTTCGCTTCCCGCCGGCACGCAGGTCGCGCCAGCGACCGCACAACTCAGCGAATTTCGCGAAGCCGCCTCGGTGATCGGCAATCGCGAGAGCGGGCTCCTCATCGTGCGCGCGACCTCGCGCCAGCACGAGAGAGTCCAGGAATTTCTCGACCAGGTGCTCGCGAGCGTCAAGCGCCAGGTACTGATCGAGGCGACCGTCGCCGAGGTGCAGCTGAACAACCAATATCAACGCGGAATCGACTGGTCGAGGATCCGGCGCGGCGCAAGCGGCGTGAGCCTCTTCGGCAACCGCGCGGGGACGCCCGCGGGCGTCGACACGAGCGCGTTCATCATAGATGCCGCTGCCGCGTCGGTCGGCTTCCAGGCCACGATCCGGCTGCTCGAATCGTTCGGCGACGTGCGCGTGCTCTCCAGCCCGAAGGTGAGCGTGCTCAACAACCAGACGGCGCTGCTGCGAGTCACGCGCGATATCGTCTACTTCACGATCACGCCCTCCTCCACGCCGATCACCGTCGCGGGAGGATCGGGCAACCTGACAGTCCAGCAGGCGTTCACTACGACGCCGAACGTCGCGGCCGAAGGCTTCATGATGAGCGTGCTGCCGCAGATCAGCGACACGGACGCCGTGCTGCTCAACGTGCGCCCCACGATCCGGCGGCGCGTTGCGTTCGCGGTGGACCCGAACCCGGCGCTCGCGGCGGCGACGCCGAACCTGATCCCGATCTTCGAGACGCGCGAGCTCGATTCGATCCTGCGCATGCAGAGCGGCCAGATCGCGGTTCTGGGCGGCCTGATGCAGGACTCGGTTTCGAGCGTCGATGACACGATTCCTGGCGTGCGGCAGATCCCGGGCCTCGGGCAGCTCTTTGCGCAGCGCAAGGACGCGAGCCAGAAGAGCGAGCTCGTGATCTTCCTGCGCGCCTCGGTCATCCGCGACGCAAGTGTCGATGGCGACTACCGGCGCTTTCGCGATTCGCTTCCAGGCGGCGACTTCTTCCTGAAGCCGAATCCGGCGCGCTCTCAGGCGGAGCCGGGATGAGCCTCCTGCACGAAGCCTTCAAGAAGGCGGAACGCGCCAAGGAAGAGGCGCAACGTCCGGCGATGCGCACCGAACGCTCCTCCGTATCGCTCGAGATCGTCGCCGAGCCCGAACCGCCTCGGGAGGCTGTGCCACTCGCGCTCGAACTGGAGCCGGGACGCGAGCGTTCACCCGAAACTGCGGCGGCGCGTGACCCGCAGCCGGGCAGTTCTGCTGCGACGGCGTCGATCGAGGAAGAGCTCAGGGAACGCAATCCAAAACTGGCTTTCCACGTCGCGCTCGGCGCAGTCGGGATCGCGGTGATCACGACCGCCGGCTACTTCTGGTACCAGCTCCGGCCTGCCCCGGCATTCGTCCCTTCCCAGTCGGTGCGCCCCGTAGCAGCGCTGACCCCAGCGGTAGATCCACCGGCTCGCGCCGCCAACGCTTTGTTGCCCGGGCTGCCAAGCACCGCAGCTGCGAGCACACCGCAGCCCGAACCCGTCCAGGCCGCAGCCGCGCCCTCCCAAGTGCCGCCGCCACCGGAGCGACCGGCATCCTCCGCAAGAGCACCAGCCAAACCGGCAACACCCGTGTCCCAAGACATCGTGGATTCGAAAGGGTCACCACTTCCGCCGAGCGCGACCCGCGCGACAGCCGTGATCCACCCGAAAGTCCAGTCCGGCTACGCGGCCTACCAGGCGGGTGATCATGCCGCCGCGTCTTCCGACTACGAGCAGGCACTGCGTGATGACGCGGCCAATCGCGATGCGCTGCTAGGTCTCGCCGCGCTCGAGACGCGCGCGCGCCGCTACGAGCAGGCCGAAGCCCGCTACCGGCGCGTGCTGCAGGCCGACCCGCGCGACCCGTATGCGCACGCCGGGCTCCTTGCACTGCGCGCCGAGCGCGTCGATCCCGTGCAGGCAGAAAGCCGGATCAAGACGATGCTCGCCGCCGACGCGGAGGCAAGCGTCCTGCACTTCACGCTAGGCAATCAGTACGCGCGACAAGGGCGCTGGGCCGAGGCGCACCTCGCGTACGCGAAAGCCGAGGCCGCGGACGCAGGGAACCCCGACTACGCGTTCAACCTCGCGGTCAGCCTCGATCACCTGCGCCAGCCCGCGGCCGCGCTCGAGCACTACCGCCGCGCGCTCGAGCTCGCGGGCACGCGCACGGCGCACTTCGCTCTGGAGGCCGCGCGCCAGCGCGTGCAGCAGCTCTCGCGCTGAAAGCCCTTGCGATGAAGGCGCCTTCGACTCCACAGGCCAAGCGTCCCATCGGGCAGATCCTGATCGACCAGAGCCTGCTGACGGACGACCAGCTGCGGATCGCGCTCGTCGAGCAGGCGAAATCGCGCCTTCCGATAGGGCGGCTGCTGGTGCAGCTCGGCTTCGTTTCGGAAACGTCGCTGCGCGATGCGCTGTCGCAGAAGCTCGGGCTGCAGCCGGTCGACCTGGCTCATCTCATCGTCGACCCGCTCGCGTTAAAGACGCTGCCTCGTGAGCTCGCGCGCCGCTATCGGATCTTCCCGGTGGCGCTCAACCGCGCCGAGCGCACGTTCATCGTCGCCCTGACCGACACGCGCAACGTCGTCGCGCTCGATCAGCTCCGCGCGCACCTCAAGAAGGACCTCGCGATCGAGCTGCGGCTCGCGGGCGACTCCGAGATCGAGCGCGCGATCGAGCACTACTACGGGCACGAGTTCTCGATCGACGGCATCCTGCGCGAGATCGAGACGGGCGAAGTCGATCGCGCCGCGGCCGCAAGGGACGACGAGTATTCGCAGCCCGTGGTGCGCCTGGTCTCGGCGCTCTTCGCGGACGCGGTGGAGCGAGGCGCATCCGACGTCCACTTCGAGCCGGAGCAGAACTTCCTTCGCATCCGCTATCGGATCGACGGCGTGCTGCGCCAGATCCGCAGCGTCCACAAGACCTACTGGCCGCCGATGGCGGTGCGCCTCAAGGTGATGGCGAAGATGGATATTGCCGAGACGCGCGCGCCGCAGGACGGCCGGCTCTCGGCGACGCTCTCCGGGCGGGTCGTGGACTTTCGCGTCTCGAGCCTGCCGACCACGCACGGCGAAAACATCGTGCTGCGCGTGCTCGACCGCCAAAGAGGAATCGTTCCGCTCGACCGGCTCGGGCTGGAAGAAGGCGCGCTCGAGCTGCTGAAGCGAATGATCGCGAGGCCGGAAGGAATCATCCTCGTCACCGGGCCGACCGGCTCGGGCAAAACGACTACGCTGTACTCGATCCTCAACCACCTCAATTCTGATGGCGTCAACATCATGACGCTCGAGGATCCGGTCGAATACCCGATGACGCTGATCCGCCAGAGCTCGGCCGGGGAGTCGCCAAAGCTCGACTTCGCAGGCGGCATCCGCGCGATGCTGCGCCAGGACCCCGACGCGATCCTCATCGGCGAGATCCGCGACGCGGACACCGCGGAGATGGCGTTCCGCGCAGCACTGACCGGGCGTCAGGTGTTCTCGACCCTGCACACCAATTCTGCGGTCGGCACGTTTCCGCGCCTGCTCGACATCGGCATCGTCCCGGACATCCTCGCGGGAAACATCATCGGCATCATCGCGCAGCGCCTGGTGCGAAAGCTGTGCCCGACCTGCCGCCAGTCCTATGAGCCGGACGCGAGGGAGCGCAGCCTCGCCGGCGTCGCGGCTGCGGAAACCGCGCTGCTCTATCGCGCAGTGGGCTGCGCGCAGTGCGACTACCAGGGCTACCGCGGGCGCGTGACGATCATGGAGATCCTCAGGATGGACGCCGGCATCGACGAGCTGGTCGCACGTCGAGCGGGAACCGCCGAAATTCTCGCCGCTGCGCGCGCCCGGGGATTTACGACGCTCGCGGAGGACGGAATCCGCCTTGCCCGTCGCGGCGTCACCAGCGTGGACGAGGTGATCCGCGTCGTCGATCTCACTGACCGCATGGGATGAGCGTGCTGTACTCGTACAAGGCGATCGATGCGGCTGGCCGGAATGTGTTCGGCCGTGCCGACGCAGCGAACGTGTTCGACCTCGAGCAGCGGGTGCGGCGCATGGGACTCGACCTCGTCATCGGGGCGCCTGCGCGCGGCAAGGCACGCGCTGGAGCGCGCGCCGCAGTGCGCCGCCAGGACCTCATCCACTTCTGCTTTCACCTCGAGCAGCTCATCGCAGCAGGCATCCAGATCCTTGAGGCGCTTGCCGATTTGCGCGACAGCTGCGAGAACCGGCGCTTTCGCGCGGTCATCGCCGGGCTCGTCGAGGCAATCGAGGGCGGACAGAGCCTTTCGCAAGCGCTCGCAGAGGTTCCGGACGTGTTCGGCAGAGTGTTCGTCGGCCTGGTGCGCGTCGGGGAGCAGACCGGAAAACTCCCGGAAGTGCTGAAGAGCCTGACCGAGCAGATGAAATGGGAGGACGAGCTTGCCGCGCAGACCCGGCGCGTCCTGCTCTATCCCCTCTTTGTCGGTGCGATCGTCGCCCTCGTCACCGTGTTCCTGATGGTCTACCTCGTGCCGCAGATGACCGGCTTCATCCGCAACGTCGGGCAGGAAATACCGCTGCAAACCCGGGTCCTCATTCAGGTCTCGGCGCTCTTCGTCGATTTTTGGTGGGCGATCCTCGGCCTGCCGCTCGCGCTCTGGTTCGGCGTCAAGGGCGCCGCACGCGCAAACCCGGCACTCGCGTATGCGCTCGATCACTACCAGATCGCCGCTCCGCTCGTCGGCCCGATCCTGCGCAAGATCATCCTTTCTCGCTTCGCGTCGAGCTTCGCGCTGATGTACGCATCGGGCATCACCGTGCTCGATGCGATCCGCTCCTGCGAGGATCTCGTCGGCAACCGGCCGCTCGCAGCGGCGCTGCGCAGCGCCGGGCAGCAGATCGGCGAGGGCAAGACGCTCTCCGACGCTTTTCACGACACCGGGCTCTTTCCGCCACTGGTGGTGCGGATGCTAAAAGTCGGCGAGAGCACCGGCGCGCTCGATACCGCGCTCGCAAACGTGGGCTACTTCTACGACCGCGACGTGCGCGAAGCGATCGGCAGGCTGCAGGCGATGATCGAGCCGGTGCTTACGCTCGTGCTCGGTGCGATTCTCGGCTGGGTGATGCTGGCGGTGCTCGGTCCGGTCTACGACTCGATCTCGAAGATGAAATTTTGAGGCCATGGCCGGAAAGCTGCTCCTGTACTTCACCGCTGTCGGCCACAGCCTGTATCGCTGGCGCGGCGGAACCCTGCATCTGGAAGCGACTTTCTCTCCGGACGACGCGGGCGTGGCCGGGTTTCGCGAGTATCTCAAGGGACGCGAGGGCGCGCTGGCGCAGGTCGTCGCGGACCTGAGCGGAGAGGATTTCCACGAGGACCAGATTCCCTACCTGCGCGGCGCAGAGCGCCAGGCGGTGATCGAGCGACGCCTCGCGCACCGTTATCGCGATCCACGCCTTGCTACGGCGCTGTCGCTCGGCCACGCTGCCGACGAACGGCGCAACGAACGGCTGCTTCTTGCGTCGTTCAACGATACGCAGCAGCTCGCAGCTTGGCTGGATGTGCTCGAAAAGGCTCGCGCCCGCCTCGCCGGCGTCTACTCGACGGCGCTGCTCGCGCCGGCGCTCGCCGCGCGGCTGGGCATGAAAAGCGGCCCGTGCTTCGTGATGAGCGCGAACCGCGCCGGGCTGCGCCAGTGCTTCATCGAGGACGGCCGCCTAAGGTTCTCCCGGCTCGGGTGTATCACAGAGAGCGGCGTGGGCCTCACCTCCGTGTTCGTGCGCACCGAGACCGAGCGCATGCTGCAGTATCTCGGCACGCTTCGCGCCTTGCCGCGGAACGGGCCTCCCCTGCGCGTCCTGCTGATCGTCCCGGACGAGGAGCGCGCGCACTTCGTGCGGACGCTCGGCCGCGGGGCAGGACTTGCGTTCACCACGATCGGCCTGGCAGAGGCATCGCGCAAGGCCGGCCTGCCCGACGCGCCCGATGGCACCGCCGCCGAGCGGCTCTACCTCCAGCTTGCGGGGCTGCAACCCCCGCGCGAACAGTTTCTGCGCGGCGAAGGCCGTCGCAGCTTCCTTGCCTGGCGGCTGCAGCGCTCGATCGTTACCGCCGGCGCGGCTGGTTTCGTCACGTGCGGGGCCTATGCGGCGACGTTGTGGCTCGAGCAACTCGCGGTACGCACGCAGAGCGAGGGCGTAAAGGTCGACACCGCGCAGGCGCGCGATCAGCTCGAGCGGATCCGCGCGCGGTTTCCGGCGGCGCCGACGACGATCGAAAACCTGAAGGCGACCGCGCTGGAATTCCGCGGCCTTGCCGCGCGCAGCGCTTCGCCGGAGGGCGCGCTCGAGCATGTTTCGCGCGCGCTCGATCGCTCGCCGCAGATCGAGCTCGATACACTCTCCTGGAGCGCCGGGACGGAACCGCCGCAGACGCTCGAGATCTCGGGACGAGTGAATGCCACGCAGCGCTCCGACTACCGCGCGGTCACCGAGCAGGTACAGCGCTTCAGCGCGCTTCTCAGTGCCGATCCCGCGTGGCGGATCGTCGGCATGCGCCTGCCGTTCGACATCTCGCCCGAAGGGACCCTCGCCGGAGGCACCGGCGGCGCAGACTCCTCCGACGTGCCGCGCTTCACGATCTCGATCGCGCGCATCCCGGGATGAAGCGCTTGCGCACGCTCTCCCGCCCGCTCGCCGTTGCCGCGGCTGCCTTCGTAATGCTGCTGGCCGCCGGCCTGGCCCTCATCTGGACCGCGCGGCAAACACTCGCACAGGAACACCGCAAGCTCGCATCGGCACAGGCCGACCGGCGGCATGTAGCGGAGCGCCTCCTGCGCATCGCGCACGAAGAGCGCGAAGTGCGCGATCACGTGGAGCTCTACCAGCGGCTCAAGGACCTGCGGATTCTCGGCGAGGAACGGCGGCTCGAATGGGTCGAAGCATTGACGCGCATCCGGGCCGAGCACGAGTTGCTCGACTTGCGCTACCAGGTCGAGCGCCAGAAGGTGCTGAAAACGCTCCCCGGGAGTCCTGCCGGCCTCGACCTGCGCTCGAGCAGCATGACGGTCGAGCTCGCGTTGCTGCATGAAGGGGACCTGCTGCGGTTCCTCGGAGACCTTCGCGCCTCGGGAAACGCGTACTACTCGGTCCGGCACTGCACGATCACCCGAGTCGGGGCTGCGCCTTCGATCGCCTCCATCGCGCCGCGCCTGCGCGGGAACTGCCAGATCGACCTGATCACGCTGTCCGAGGGGAAGGCCGGAACATGACGAGCGCGCGAGGGCTCGCCGTCGCCTTGCTGTTGGGAGCGTCTTGCGCACCTTCGAATGCACAGGAAATCGGCCGGCTCTTTCATTCCGTGGAGCAGCGCAACGCGCTCGATGCGCTTCGCAAGACGAAGCCGCAGCAGCAGAAGCCGCCCGCCGCGCAGCCGTCTCTCGCCTCGCAGTCCGTCCACCTCGATGGCTACGTTGTGCGGCCGGACGGGAAATCCATGGTCTGGGTCAACGGGCAGATCAGCGTCCGGCGATGACGCGCCGTCACGCGCGTCGCGCGCAGCTTGGAGCGGCGCTGCTGATCATGCTGGCGGTGCTCGTGCTCGGCGTTTCCTGGTTCACGGTAAGCCGGCTCGCAGCCGTGGCGAATTTCACCGCCGCGGCGCGTGGCCGCAACGCCGAGACGCTCGGCCAGGCGAAGGCCGCGCTCATCGGCTACGTGGCGCAGCGTGCCGCGCGAAGCGGGGAAAACAGCCCGGGGCGCCTTCCGTGCCCGGAGGCGCCGGGCAGCGCAGGCGGCCCGAACGAAGGCGTGGCCGCCGGGAACTGCACGCTTCCCGCAGTCGGCCGGTTTCCCTGGCGCACCCTGGGAATCGACAAGATCGTCGACGCGGCAGCCGAGCCGCTCTGGTATGCGGTCTCACCCGGCTGGGCGCTCGTGCCGCCCGGCACCAGCCCGCTCACCATCCATTCGAACACGGTCGGACAGCTCAGCGTCGACGGCGAGCCAAACGCGGCGGTTGCGCTCCTCATCGCTCCGGGGCCGGCGTTCTCCGTCCAGGCGGCGCCCGGGTGCGCTGCGCGCGTGCAGTCGCGTGGCGTGCTCCCGCCGAACGTCCGCGACTACCTGGAATGCGAAAACGCGAGCTTCCCTGCCGACGTGAACTTCACCAGCCGGGGACCAGCCGGCTCGTTCAACGACCAAATCGTCAAGGTCACCGCCGCCGATCTGCTTCCCGCGATCGAAGCGGCGATCGCCCATCGCATCGAGCGCGAGATCGTCCCCCTGCTAAAGAGCGCTTATGCAAGCGCCGCATGGGGCGCTTCGGCAGCAAATCCGGTGTTCCCTTACGCAGCCCCATTCTCAGACCCGGCGACGTCCAGCTATCAAGGCGCGGCCGGCACGCTTCGCGGGTTGCTCCCGTTCACGTTCTCACAGGGCTGCACTCCGGCCACCGACCCGCGCTGCTCGACAACGCTCGTGAACTGGAACACAACGCCAGCATACGCACCGGTCATGACGATGACGGGCGCCTCCACGCCCGCCCACGTGTGCCAGGTCGTGAATACGTCGACGATCCAGTGCACCGGCAGCTATGTCGCCGCTGCAGCCAGCGTGCAATTGCGGCTCGCTGCTACCGCGAACGGCGTCGCGATGGCGCTGAAGCAATTCGATCCCGGCAAGATCACGGTGCAGGTTCGCGAGCTGCCGCTTTCGCCGTGGCAGTCTGCGACCGCAGCGCTGAGCGGCCAATTCAATGCAGACGACACCGTGACGATCGGCGCGGTGGCGAACGTTGCTGCCACGCCTCTTGCGAGCTACGCGTTCGAGGCAACGGCTGAGATCGGCGTCTTTGCCGATCATCCGTTGCTCGACGCAAGCACCGCGAGCAGCACCGGCTGGTTCGTTCGCAACCAATGGTATCGGCTCACCTACTACGCGATCGCGCCGCCGCACGCGGCGAGCGCGACAGCCCCGCGCGCGTGCACCGATGTCCCGCTCACCTGCCTCGACGTCGCGAACCTGGCGCCGACGGGCAAGCAGCGGGCGATCCTGATCCTGGCCGGGCGCGCGCTTATAGGCCAGGCTCGGCCCAGCGCGAACGTCGCAGACTTCCTCGAGTTCGGCAATGCAGCGACGCCCGCCGCGTTCGAGCGTCAGCCGGTCAGCACGGCGCTCGCTCCCTCGCTCAAGAAGCCGTTCAACGACCGCGTCGTCGTGCTGGACGCCAATCCGTGATCCAGCCACTGCGCACCGGGTGCGGCTTCACGCTGACGGAGGTGGCGATCGTGGTGGCGATCGTAGCGCTGCTCCTTGGAGGTCTGACGGCGTCGCTGTCGGCGCAGCTCGAGCAGAGTCAATACGAAGAGACGCGGCGCCGGCTCGAGCAGGCAAGGTCGCTGCTTTTCGCCTTCGCGATCGTGCAGGGCCGCATGCCGTGCCCGGCGCGCAGCTCGAGCCTCGGCGACGAAGTACGCAACGCGGCCGGCCAGTGCACCGACGGCATCGCGGAGGACTACTACGGCGGAGCCCTGGCGGGCGGGACTACTGGCGGATTGCTGCCTGCGCGCGCGATCGGCTTCCAGCCGCTGGACGCGGAGGGCTTTGCAATCGATGCATGGGGCAACCGGATCCGCTATGCCGTGGAAAAGTTCGTCACTGGATGCTCCGGCCCTTCGACGCTGCCGCATTTCACGCACGCGGCGAACCTCAAGGCGAACGGGATCACGTGCCAGCCGCGCGACCTGCTGCTGTGCAAGTCGGCGAGCGGAGTCAGTGGGGCCGTCGGTGCAACGAATTGCGGAACCGGCGCCAATGTGCTTACGAACCAGAACGTGGTCATCGCGGTCGTCTTCTCGGTCGGCAAGAACTTCGCGGCCACCGGCGCCGGCGGCATCGACGAGGCTGCCAACACGAACGGCGACGCGGTTTTCGTCGCGCACGCGCCCACGCCCGCCGGCGCGGCGAACGGCGAGTTCGACGACCAGCTCGCGTGGATCGCGGTCGGCGAGCTGTACGCGCGGCTGATCGCGGCCGGGGTGCTGCCGTAGGATACACTCGTCCGTAAAGTAGATACTGATGTATAGACTTGGAGGCACGATGGGAACATTGATCGGAAGAGCCAAGGTGTTTCGTAACGGCGGCAGCCAGGCGATCCGTTTGCCCAAGGACATGCGCGTCACCGGGCGCGAAGTGGTCGTCCGGCAGGACTTCGGAATCATCACGATCCTGCCGAAACGTCAGCGCAAGGGGTCACTGCTCGAGCTGCTGAAGCGCGTCGGACCTATCGATCTCGCGCCGCGCGAGCAACCCGCTTGGACGGATCGGCGGGTCGACCCTGCGCTCCGCGTGACGGGTGGCCGCCCAAGGCGCGCAGCACGCCGCTGATGCGGTGCATGTTCGACACGAACACGCTCTCGGCGCTGGTGCATCAGCGGACCGGCTTCGATCGGGTTGCGGCGCAAATCGACCGGCTGGCGCTGTCCGACCGGTTGATATCGACCGTGACGCTCTCCGAATTGCAAACGATGATTGTCAAGGCAGACGATCAACAGAACAAGGCAGTCAAGGTTTGGGCCGTACTGACGCAGTTCCGAATCATCGACTTCGACGAGCAGGCGGCCCGACACGCGGGCGAAATTCGTGCATCGCTCGAGAGTCGTGGCATGCAGATCGGCTTGCTGGACACCCTGATGGCGGCTCACGCGCGCAGCCTCGGTGCGACCGTAGTCACTGGAAACCTGCGCGAGTTCAAGCGGGTACCTCAACTCGCAGTCGAGAATTGGCTCGTCGCGTGATGCAGTCGCACTTGCAGTAGCTCGCGGGCTGCGCATGCGCCCAATCTGGATCATCGCCCGCTTCGCGCTGCTCGAAGCATTGCGCAGCGGCCTGCCTTTGCTAGCGCTCGGGTGTATCGCCGCGAGCATCGGATTCGCCGCAGTCCTCGCGCACAGTGCTTTGACCGAGACGCGCGAGCTGCAGGCGACTGCCGCGGCTGCCATGTTGCGCATCAGCGCGGCGTTCCTCATCGGAACCTACGTCGTCGCGAGCGTGGCTCGAGAAGCGAACGACCGCGGGCTCGAGCTTGTGCTCGCGCTGCCGATCTCCCGCTCCGCCTACTACGCGGGGAAGCTGGCCGGATTCGCGTGCGCCGCGGCGCTCCTTGCGGCGTCGTTCGCCTCGCCGTTGCTGTTGTGGAGCGGACCTGGACCGCTCGGACTGTGGGCGCTGTCGCTCGCCACAGAAACCGCGCTCGTCGCTGCGATGGGGCTCTTCTTCTCGATGGCATTGACTCAGGTCGTCCCCGCAATCGCGGCGACCGCGGGGCTCTATGTGCTCGCTCGGTCCGTCTCGGCGATCCAGGCGATCGCCGCCGGGCCGCTGGCGCAAGGGCAGGAAAGCGCGCTGCGCGGAATCGTCGATGCGCTCGCGCTCCTGCTGCCGAGGCTCGACCAGGCAACGCGGACCGAATGGCTCGTCTACGGATTGCCTTCGGCGGGCGAACCTCTGGGTGCGCTCGCCGGCCTCGCAATCTATTTTGCGCTGCTCGCCGCCGCAGGCCTGTTCGACTTCAGCCGCCGCAACCTGTGAGCACTGCCAGCCGATCGCTTTCCGCCGTTCCACCCTCGGTGGGCGTCCTTCTCGCGGCGAGCCTCGCCGTGCAGCTCGCATGGCAGGCGTCGCGCGGCGCCGCGGCATCGCAAAGCGCCGACCTCCCGCCCGCACCGCCCGCGCTGCTGTTGCGCGCGGCAAGCCTCGGCGAACCCGAGGCGGCGGCGCGCCTCGCAATGCTCTACCTGCAGGCCTACGACCTGCGCGGGGACAACGCAATACCGTACCGGGACCTCGACTACGCGCGCCTCATCGCGTGGCTGCGTTCGATCGTCGAAACGGATCCGCGCAGCGGATACGCGCTTTTTTCCGCCGCGCGCGTGTACAGCGAAAATCCGGACGCCGCCAAATGCCGCGCGATGCTCGAATTCCTCCGCGAGCAGTTCGGCCACGACCCGGACCGCCGCTGGCCGTGGCTTGCGCACGCCGCGCTCGTTGCCAAACACCGTCTCAAGGATCTGCCGCTTGCCCTCCGTTACGCGCGGGCGATCGACCAGCAGACGCGCGATCCCCGCGCGCCGCTTTGGGCGAAGCAGATGGAAATCTTCATCCTCGAAGACCTGGACGAGCTCGAGGCAGCGAGAGTCGTGCTCGGAGGGCTGATCGCGAGCGGGCGGGTAACGGATCCGACCGAACTGCGCTTCCTCCGGGAACACCAGCAGAAACTCGAACAGCGGTTCTCAAAGCACCGCTAGTCAGGCAGCTCGCTTCTCGATCGGCCTTACGGAAATCTTTAGACCAGTCGCTTTGAGGACGGCCCTGAGGCTGCGAAGTTCAGGGTTGCCCGATTTCGAGAGCATGCGGTAGGTCGCCGCGCGCGTAAGCTTTGCGTTTCGCGCCACCCTTGCAACGCCGCCCCGTGCTCGTGCGACCTGCCGGAGGGCCAGCATGAATGCCGCTGAATCCTCCTCCTCGATAACAGCCTCCACGTACGCTGCGGCCTCTGTCGGATCCTTTAGCCGCTCGAGCAACCAGTCTTCATAAGGCAGGCTAGCGATCCGCCGTACGCGCTTTGTAGTCTTCGAAGTACGCCTTGGCACGTTCAATGTCCTTCTGCTGTGCTCTCCGCAGCAGTTTGATAATAGCGGAGTTCCATGCGATTGGAACTTATAGATCACACACCATGCAAGCGGCGGGCCGAAGGTACTGCTCGTTCGCTACGTCGAGTGCGCGACCACCTTCTGTCGCTGCTCGCCTAAGCCCCGGATCCCGAGCGTCATCACGTCGCCCGGCTTGAGGAACACCGGGTTCGGCTTCATGCCCAGGCCGACGCCGGGCGGTGTGCCCGTAGTGATCACATCCCCCGGCATGAGCGTCATGTACGCGCTGACGTGCGCGATGATCTTGGCGACCGAAAAGACCATGGTGCGCGTGTTGCCGCTCTGCATGCGCTTGCCGTTCACGTCCAGCCACAGGTCGAGCGTTTGAGGATCGGTGACTTCGTCGGTCGTGACGAGCCAGGGGCCGATCGGGCCCGCGGTGTCGAAGCCCTTGCCTTTGTCCCACTGGCTGGTTGCCTGCTGGAAGCTCCGCTCGGACACGTCGTTCACCACGCAGTAGCCCGCGACATGCTCGAGCGCCTTGTCTTCGGCAACGTACTGCGCCTTGGTGCCGATCACCACCCCGAGCTCGACTTCCCAGTCGAGCTTGGTCGAGTTGCGCGGCTGGACCACGTCGTCGTGCGGGCCGTTGATGCAGGTGGTTGCCTTCATGAAGACCACGGGCTCGGACGGAATCGCGAGGCCCGCTTCCTTCGCGTGGTCGCTGTAGTTCAGGCCGATCGCGACGAACTTGCCGATGCCGGTGTAAGGCACGCCCAGGCGCGGGTGGTTGGCGACCAGCGGCAGCGACTCTGCCTTGACTTTCGTCAGCATCTTCAGCCCGCGCGGAGACAACTCGTTCGGGCCGATGCCATCGACGATCTTCGAGAGGTCGCGCAGCCGCCCGTCAGCGTCGATCATCCCCGGCTTCTCGTAGCCGTTCTTGCCGTAGCGGCACAGCTTCATATCGTCATTCCCCCGTCGATCGAATAGAGATTTCCCGTCGCGAACAGCGATTCGTCCGACGCGAGAAAAACCAGGATTCCTGTGATGTCCTCCACCGAGCCCAGGCGTCCCATCGGCTGGCGCGCGACGAAGTCCTTTTCCGCCTGCACCGGGTCGGGAAACGCCGCGATGCGCTGGCGCAGCGAGGGCGTATCCACCGTGCCCGGGCCGATCGCGTTGCAGCGGATGCCCTGCCTCACGTAGTCGGCGGCGATCGCCTTGGTCAGCCCGATGACCGCGGCCTTCGTCGCACCGTAGACGAAGCGGTTGGGAAGGCCCTTCGCGCTCGAGGCGATGGAGGCCATGTTGATGATCGACCCGCGCCCCTTCTTCAGCATTCCGGGAAGAAACGCGCGCGTCACCAGGTACATCGACTTCACATTGAGATCGAAGCTGAAATCCCAGTCCTGCGGCGTGCAGTCGAGGATCGTGCCGTGGTGAACGAAGCCGGCACAGTTGAACAGCACATCGATTGCGCCCACCTCGGCCGCCGTCCGCGCAATCGCCGCTTCGTCGGTGACGTCGAGCGTGCGGGTGCGGATGCCGGTCTTCCCCTCGAGCTCCGCGAGCGCCTTCGCGTTGACGTCGGTCGCCCACACCTGTGCGCCCTCGCGTGCGAATGCCAGGGTTGCGCCGCGGCCGATTCCCTGCCCCGCGGCGGTGACGAACGCGATTTTGCCTGCGAGCCTGCCTGCCAAGCCGTATGCTCTCTAAAAAGGGAATGGTGCGATTATAAGACCGGGTCTCTGCTAGATCGCAGCCTCGGTCTGTGCATCGAAAAAGTGCATGCGATGGGGATCGAGGGCGAACCGCAGGTTCTCGTGAACCTTGACCCGCACGCTGGGATCGACGCGCGCCACCATCGGCGCTCCACCGGCGCGAAAATTGAGCAGGATCTCGTTGCCGAGCGGCTCGATGACGTCGACAGACGTATCGAGTGTGTGCTCGGGCGCATCGGCCCCGCCCGCCAGATGCAGCGCCTCGGGTCGAACGCCGAGCACGGCCGGCTTTCCGACGTGGCCGCGCAGGCGCTCGACAAGCCCCGGCGGCACCAGGATTCGCAGGCCCGGCGCCTCGGCCCACAGTGAGGCTTCGCTCTGCGCGATCCGCACGTCGACGAAGTTCATCGCCGGAGAGCCAATGAACCCCGCCACAAACCGGTTGGCCGGGCTGCCATACAGTTCCAGCGGCTCGCCGACCTGCTGCACCCAGCCGTCTTTCATCACCACCACACGGTCGCCGAGCGTCATCGCCTCGACCTGGTCGTGCGTGACGTAGATCGCCGTGGTCTCGAGGCGCTCGTGCAAGCGCTTCAGCTCGACGCGCATCTGCACCCGCAGCTTCGCGTCCAGGTTGGAGAGCGGCTCGTCGAACAGGAACACCTCGGGGTGGCGGACGATCGCGCGCCCCACCGCGACCCGCTGGCGCTGCCCTCCGGAGAGTTGCCGGGGCTTGCGCTCGAGCAGGCTCTGGATGCCCAGGATACCCGCCGCCTCGCGCACGCGCGTCTCGATCTCGCTCTTCGGGTACTTGCGCATCTGCAGGCCGAACGCCATGTTGTCGTACACGCTCTTGTGCGGATAGAGCGCGTAGTTCTGGAACACCATCGCGATATTGCGGTCCATCGGCGGCAGGTCGTTCACGATCTGCGTGCCGATGCGGATGTCGCCCGAGGTGATCTCCTCCAGCCCCGCGATCATCCGCAGCGTGGTCGTCTTGCCGCAACCGGAGGGGCCGACCAGCACCAGGAACTCCTTGTCACGGATTTCCAGATTCACGTCCTTCACGGCATGAAAGCCGCCGTCGTACTTCTTGTTCAGGTCCCGGATGGTGACGGTCGCCATTTCAGCCTTTCACCGAGCCGGTCAGCCCGGTGACGTAATACTCGACGAAGAAAGAGTATACGAGCGCGACCGGAACCGAGCCGAGCAGCGCCCCGGCCATCAATTGGCCCCAGAAGAAGATGTCGCCGCGGATCAGCTCCGACACCACGCCGACCGGCACGGTCTTCAACTCCGCCGAAGACATGAAGATCAGCGCGTAGATGAACTCGGTCCACGACAAGGTGAAGGCGAAGATCCCGGCCGAGAGGATTCCCGGGACCGCCACCGGGAAGATGATCCGCACCATGGCGCCGAAGCGCGTCGCACCGTCGATGCGCGCGCACTCCTCGAGCTCCTTGGGGATCGTCTTGAAGTAGCCCATCAGCAGCCAGGTGCAGAACGGGATCAGGAACGTGGGGTAGGTGAGCATCAGCGCCCAGGGGGTGTTGCCCAGGTGCATGTCGCGGATGATGTCGGCGAGCGGGATGAACAGCAGCGTCTGCGGCACGAGGTACGTGACGAAGATCGCGGTGCCGAGGAATTCCGAGCCGCGGAATTTGAGGCGCGCCAGCGCGTAGCCGGCGAACATTCCGCAGATCAGCGAGATCACGGTCGAGACAGTCGCAATCAGCATCGTGTTCCACAGCCAGTGCGGGAATGCGGTGGTCTGCATGAGTCCCTTGAAGTGCTCCATGGTCGGATCCAGCGTCCAGAACGGGGTCGCGCTCGCCTGCCGCCAGGTGCGGTACAGCTCGGAATCCGGGCGGATCGCGGTCACCGCCATCCAGTAGAAGGGGAACAGAGTGAACACGATGAACAGCGCCATCGGCAGGTAGAAGACGACCCACTTCTTCCATTTGCGCTCGATGAGCATGTCTCAGTGCCCTTCCAAGCGCTTCATGTAGCGCAACTGGAACCAGACGACGGCGAACAGCACCGGGAACATGAATAGGGAGAGAGCAGCGCCTTCGCCCAGAAGGCCGGAAGCGACACCCACCTGGTAGGCGTAAGTGGCGATCAGGTGGGTGGAGTTGGCCGGGCCGCCGCCGGTCAGCACGTAGATGAGCTGGAAATCCGAGAACGTCTGGATCACCGAAAACACCACCACAACCAGCGTCACCGGCATCAGCAGCGGCCAAGTGACGTGCCAGAAGCGGTGCCAGGCGCCCGCGCCGTCGAGCGCCGCCGCCTCGTGCAGGTCCGGGCTGATCGTCTGCAATCCCGCGAGCAGGGTGATGGCGAAGAACGGCATGCCGCGCCAGGTGTTGACCAGCACGGCACACCACATCGCCCACTCGCCGTCCGAGAGGAACGGCAGCCGGTCGGTGATCAGGCCGGTATGAAACAGCAGCCAGTTCATCACGCTGAACGTCGGATCGAACATCCAGCGCCAGGCGAAAGCCGAGAGCACCGTGGGAATGATGAAGGGCAGCAGCATCGAGGCGCGAATGATCCGCTTGAAGCGGAAGTGCCGGTTCAGTAGCAGCGCGAGCCACATGCCCAGCGCGAACTTGAAGATGGTGGCCCAGAACGTGTAGAAGACCGTGTTCTTGAACGCGTGCTGGAATATGTTGTCGCTCCAGGCCTTGGTGAAGTTCGCCAGCCCGACGAATTCGCCGGCGTCGCCCACGCGGATGCTGGTGAGCGAGAACCAGATCGCCATCACGAACGGGTAGGCGATGAACAGCACGAGCACGAGCACGCCCGGCGTAAGCAGCGCGGCCGCGAGCAGCTTCTCACTCTCCAGCATCCGGGTGAGGCGCGAAACGCTGGCGCGCTCGCGGGGGAGCGCCGCGCTGGCGGCGCTCCCCGCGCCCGTGACGACGCTGGCCTTCAAGGCCTGACGATCACGTATAGATCTTGGCGAGCTCGCCCGCGGCCGCCTTGACCGATGCTTCCGGCGTCAT
>DASYPC010000039.1:0-4784 GCA_036007105.1 Burkholderiales bacterium
GCGAAAAAGCGCGCGGCCTGCTGCAGGCCTATTCCGAACCCGCGCCAGTGCCTCCGCATGTCGATGACGAGTTCAGCCGCATTCGCTCCGCAAAGCCGAAAGAGGATCCGAAGGTTTCCAGGCTGGAGGCGAAAATCAAGCACGGGTCGCTGTCGGCCGAGGAGAGCGTCGAGCTCGTTCGCTTGCTGCGCCAGCAGGCGGAGCGATTCGAGCAGGCGGCGCTTGCCTTGAAGGCGACGGCTCGCGAGGGCGATACGCTCGTGCCGTACGAAATCACCATGTGGCAGAGCCGCGCGGTGCTATACCGCGAGCGGGCGGATGTGCAAGAGCTGATGGGTGCCAATGCTGCCAAGGCGGCACCGAAGGACGCGAAGAGACTTCCAGTCAGCAATCGATAGGTCGAGGTGTGTAGCATCCTGCCATGGACTGGAGCGTGCTGACGGACCCGGATCCGAGTCTTCGCGACGACGCGCGCGCCGCGCTGGCCAAGTTGAGCCTCGATATCCGCATGGGCCTGTCGCAGGAGCTCGGGACGATCGTCAACAAGAAGCTGGAGCAGATGATCCATCCGTGGTTCTCTCGCGGCATGCAGGACTGGGCCGACGTCGACGTGTACGCGGCCGAGATTCGCGACGGCGCGCTGGTGCTGCACTTCATCGCCGACCACTACAACTACAACGTGGCGCAGTCGGGATCGGACTGGGCGGACCATTACGTCTTCGTCGGCGAAGCGAACCTGGTCGGCGGCAAGCGCACGCACGAGACGTTCGCGCTCGAACGCCACGTTCAACTGACCGAGCGCGAGCACGAGGACTACGACCCGCGCAAGATCATTGAGGCCGTGCGCGCCGAGATGCGCGCGAAATAAGAGTCAGCTCTTCGGCCCGACGGCGACAGGCCCCGCGTGCAGCGCGATCACGCTGCACATCACGCAGTCGACCGGCCGCCATTCTTCGATCGTGCCGAGCTCCCTCTGGTTCCGGTCCCGCACGGTGACGCGGAATCGCTGCTTGATTTTTCCGGGTCCGCCGACGACGAACACGACATCCCAGTCGGTGTGATCGTCGAGAGGCAGTCCGGCGCGCCCGCACGCTTCGTTGACCGCTGCAGTGACCCGCTCATCGTAGTTGCCGACGACCGGCGTGTCGTTGACCCACATCGCGAAGTCATAGCGCCCGGAGAAATCCCAGCCGATCCGGTTGCGGATGCCGTTGAAGCGCACCGTCTTGCCCCGCGACTTCGCCTCCGACGGATCGAAACCGTCCTCGGCCCTGATCGCAGCGGCGATCGCCGGCCATGCGGCATCGGCGAGCGCCGAGAGCTGCCGGTATTTCGCTTCGCGCGCCGCGCGGTCGGCCGCGATCTCCGCCTGCCAGCGCTCATAGAGCGCGTCTCCGCGCGCGGCATGCGGTTTTGCGTACTGCGTGCCCTCGAGATCGCTCAGCGCTTGCGCCGCAAGCCGGCCGGGCGCTTCCAGATCGATGCGGCTGGCTGGACGCGGCCCGCTTTCGAGCGCAGTCAGCGCCGCCCGATACGCGGCCTCGAGCTTCGTTGTGGCCGCGTCGCGAATGCGCTCGGCCTCGGCGAAGGCAGACTGCACTTCGGCGTCGCCACCGTGCGCGGCGCGGATTTTGGCGAGCTCGTTGTCAGCAAGAAAGTGGCTAAGCCGCCGCAGCGCGAGCGCCGACGCCGGCATCTCGACGGTGAGCGCGCCGCTCGAGTGCTGTTCATCTTCCCAGCCGGAGACCGCCTTTTGCTCGATCTTCCAGGCTTCGTTGACGCGGGCGCGCGCCTGCCCGGCATCGAGCGCGGCGCAGGCTTCCGCGATGCGCTCGTCGACCGCGGCGAGCCGCGCCTCGATCGCCTTCACGTCTGCATCATCGGAAGGTACTCTCTCGAGCGCGCCGCGCACGCGGGCTTTCTCGTAGTCCAGGTCGCCGAGCACGCGGTACGCCGGTTGATGGTCATCGAAGAACCGGCTCGCGACGCGGCCCTCCAGTTCCTTCAGGATCGATTCCGCGCGCTCGAGTGCGCCGCTCCTCAGCGCCGCGGCGATGCGATCGTGCAGCCGGTCGATCTCGCCGCGCAGCCGCTCGATCGTCGGCGCGGGCAGGTAGCGCTTCGCGTCCTCGGATCCGATCCTCTCCACCGCGCGCCGCAGCATACTTTCGGCCTCGGGCCCGCCGCGCTCGAAGTCGCTTGCGGACTGTTGCGTGAAGCGGACGATCTGCTCCTCGATCCGGGCGATTTTTTCCGCCTCGCGGCTTTTGTCGATCTTCGCCTGCAGGTCGGCGATCTGGGCCCTGAGCTGCGCCATCCGCTCGGCCGGCAGGTGCTGCTTCGCCTGGTCAGACTCGAGCCGCGCAACCGCCCGCTCGATCCTCGATTCCGCTTGCTCGGGCGCGCGCTCGACGTCTTCGGCGGCAAACATCAGCGTTCGCGCGACATCGCTCTCGATCGCGCGTGCCTCGTCGGAGAGCGTCGCGGCAGGCGCCGCTGCCGCAGGCTTCGCTGACGCCTGTGGCGCTGGCGCAGGCGTTTCGGATTTGGGCTGCGCGGCCGGAGGCGGCGGGGCAGCTACCGCGACACCGAGCTTCGTCGCGATGGCGCCGATCTCCGCCTGCAGGCGCTGGATGACCTCGGGAGCGAGAGATTCCTGCGCGTCTTGAGCAGCGAGCCGGTTGATCGCCTTCTCCAGCTGCGACTCGGAGCCTTCCTCGGCGTTGCTCAGGTTGCGCTTGATCTCGCGCTCGATGCGGGTCGCCTGCTCCTCGCGAAGCGCTTTCGCCATCTGCTCGCGCAACGGCGCGAGTTCCGCGAGCACCGGCGCCTGCTCGGCGTCGCTTACTCCGTCGAGTGCGGCCTCGATTCCACGAATGCGCGTCTCCAGCAGATCCCAGCGCCGGTCATCCGCCGCGCTCTTGGCGTAGCGGATCTCGCGCTTTGCCTTTTCGATGTCGCCCATGGTTCCAGGGAAAAATATTTCGGCGCGTCAGACGATCGCGAACTTCTGCAGCGTGTCGAAGCAGGCGCTCACCGAAGCGACGTAGGCGCGCAGCTCGGGCGCTTGCGCGAGGCCGGGCAGAAAGGATGCGCAGCGCTCCTCGATCATCTCGGCAATCGTGGAGTACGAGCGGAAGACGTTGTAGGCGAGCATCTTGTCGTAGAGTTGCCGCGCCTCTGCCGCGACGTCGTCGCGCACTTCGGGTGTCAATTCGAGCGTCCTCCAGGCACGCTTCATGACAACGGTGGTTGCGTCCTTGTTGCACTCGAGCGAGCGAAGGTAGACGCAGTACATCTGGATCGCGAGCCCCAGCGGCTCCAGCCGCTCGATCTTCAGCACGCGCTTTGCAGGAATCGTCGCCTCGTCGCTCTGGTCGACGATCTGGTAGTAGCCGCCGATCGTCTTCGGCAGTCCTCTCGCGAGCAGCAAGGGGAGCCGCTCGACTTGCAGCGTATCGGGTGGTCCGCCGGCTTGACCTCTGGAATCTGTCGCGCTCATGTGCACACGATACCACTGCGAACTTCGCCGGCCTTGCCTGGGGATTCCTTCATTTCAATCGGCGACGTCGGGCTCGAAGAACAGCCACTGGATGTCCGGAAACGCTTCGCGCACCGCTGCTTCTACCCGGTTGATCGACGCGACCATCTCGTTCGCGCTCTCGCCGCGCATCTGCGCCTTCACGGCCACCATCATCGACCCGCCGAGCTGCAGCGTGATCACGCGAAATACCCGGGCGACTTCCTGCCGCTCCTCGATGAAGCGCTTCATGGCAGCTTCCGTCTCCGGCTCGGCGCTCTGGCCGATCAGCAGTCCCTTGATCTGGATGCCGAGGCCGGCTGCCACGACCACGAGAACCGCGCCGATCGCGACGGAGCCGAGCGCGTCGAACATCGGATTGCCGGTTGCGATCGCGGCAAGCACCGCGACGAGCGCGAGCGCGAGGCCGATCTCCGCGGCGATGTCCTCGCCGAGGATCACCACCAGCTCGCTCTGGCGCGAATTGCGGAACCAGTGCCACAGGCTCTTGTCGCCGCGCACCTTGCCGATTTCGACGAGGCAGGCGCGCAGCGACACGGTTTCTGCCGCGACCCCGAATACGAGGATGCCCACGGCGACCCACGGATAGCTGAGCGCTTCGGGTTGCGCGAGCTTGTACCAGCCCTCGTAGATCGAGAACAGCCCGCCGAGGCTAAATAGCACCAGCGCCACGATGAACGACCAGAAATAGATCGCCTTGCCGTAGCCGAGCGGATAGTCGGGCGAGGGCGGCCGCTTCGCCTGCTTCATGCCGACGAGCAGCAGCGCCTGGTTGCCGCAATCGGCGAACGAGTGGATCGCCTCGGCGAGCATCGCGCTCGAGCCGGTGGCGATCGCCGCGCCGAGCTTCGCGACGCCGATCGCGAAGTTTGCGCCGAGCGCGTAGAGGACGGTCTTGAGCGAATCGGCTTTTGCGGCCATGGGCGTATCCGGCGCGAGAGCGCCGCGCGCCGGCGAATTCTAGCTTGGAGTGCGCACGCGGCTGCGCTCGCCCGAATCGAGACGCTCGTACGCCTGCCAGGGCGCGGAAGCGGATTCGCGGCACGCGCCGAAGCGGAACGGCACCCAGTCGCGTCCCGGGTTGAGGAAGCGCAGGTCGATGAACCAGACGCAATCCGATCCTTGCGTGCGACTGTCGAACGCCGGCTTCGCGGCGAACCAGCGGAAGAAATCGAGCGCGCCGGACTCCCACGCCGAGCGCGCGAGCTCGCGCTCCTCGCGCGTCGTGCCGAGCCGCGCGCGC
>DASYPC010000040.1:0-4901 GCA_036007105.1 Burkholderiales bacterium
AGGCAACAAGTCGCTCGGGCAGTTCAATCTGACCGACATCGCGCCTGCGCCGCGCGGCATGCCGCAGATCGAGGTCACGTTCGATATCGATGCGAACGGGATCCTGCACGTGACCGCCAAGGACAAGGCGACCAGCAAGGAAGCGAAGATCAAGATCCAGGCCGGCTCGGGTCTTACCGAGGAAGAGATCAAGCGCATGGTGAAGGACGCCGAAGCGCATGCCGAGGAAGACCGCAAGACGCTCGAGCTCGTCAACGCGCGCAACCAATGCGAGGCGCTGGTGCACTCGGTGCGCAAGTCGCTGAAGGAGCACGGCGACAAGCTCGAGGCGGCGGAAAAGGAGAAAATCGAGTCTGCGCTGAAGGATGCCGAAGGCTCTCTCAAGTCCGAGGACAAGGACAAGATCGAGGCGCAATCGCAGGCGCTCGCGCAGGCCGCGCAGAAGCTCGGCGAGAAGATCTACGCCGATTCGCAGGCCCAGCAGCAGGCGCAAGCGGGCGCGGCGCAGCAGCAGGCGGGGGGCGAGGCGAAGAAAGCCGACGGCGACGTCGTCGACGCCGAGTTCACCGAGGTGAAGGACAAGAAGGACGGGACCGGACGCTAGCGCGCCGGTTCCGTGTGGCCGGATTCGAGCGGACGCACGGCGCCGCTCAATCCGGCCGTTTTGCGTAGGCGTATGACAAGGGGCACATGGCGAAGCGCGACTACTACGAAGTGCTCGGCGTAAACCGGGACGCCTCCGACGAAGACATCAAGAAGGCGTACCGCAAGCTCGCCATGAAGTGGCATCCGGACCGCAATACGGAGAATCCAAAGGCCGAGGAGAACTTCAAGGAGGCGAAGCTGGCCTACGAGATCCTCTCCGATTCGAAGCGGCGCACGGCGTACGACCAGTTCGGACACGCGGGCGTCGACGCCTCGATGGCCGGAGCCGGCGCCGGCGCGGGGTTCTCCGGGTTCGGCGACGTTTTCAGCGACATCTTCGGCGAGATCTTCGGCGGCGGCCGCACCGGCCGCTCATCGGTATTCCGCGGCGCAGACCTGCGCTACAACCTTGAGATCGCGCTCGAGCAGGCTGCGAAAGGGTTCGAAACGAGAATCCGCATCCCGACCATGGCCGAATGCGCCACCTGCCACGGCAGCGGCGCGAAGCCGGGCACCCAGCCGCAAACCTGCACGACGTGCCGCGGCGCAGGACAGGTGCGCGTCTCGCAGGGGCCGTTCTCGATCGCGCAGACATGCCCGCGCTGCCACGGCACGGGCAAGATGGTTGCGAATCCCTGCACGGCGTGCGCGGGCGCTGGCCGCGTCAAGCACCAGAAGACGCTGCAGGTGCGGATCCCCTCCGGCGTCGATGAAGGCGATCGGGTGCGCCTCAGCGGCGAAGGCGAGCCCGGCGTCAACGGCGGGCCACCCGGAGATCTGTACGTCCAGGTGCACATCAAGGCGCACCCGGTATTCCAGCGCGATCACGACGACCTGCACTGTGAAATGCCGGTGTCCTTTTCGATCGCAGCGCTCGGCGGCGATATCGAAATCCCGACGCTCGACGGCACGGCGCGCATCCGCGTCCCGGCCGAATCGCAGAGCGGCAAGACGTTCCGGCTGCGCGGCAAGGGAATCAAGGGCGTGCGCAGCGATTCACCCGGCGACCTGTTTTGCCACGTCGTGGTAGAGACGCCGGTCAACCTCACCGAGCGGCAGAAGGAGTTGCTGCGCGAGTTCGAGACGATCAGCCAGGGCGATGCAGCGCGTCACAATCCGCGCAGCAAGGGCTGGTTCGACAAGGTGAAGGAATTTTTCGAGGGCTGAGCGGCCCTACATGCCCTTGAAGAGCTGCGCGTAGCTGCGGCTCACCTCGAGCTTCTCCGGGCGGCCCTTCACGCTCACCAGTTGCCGGCCGCGGAAATCGCGGCTCACGCCCGCGATCGCGCGCGCGTTCACGAGCGTCGAGCGGTGGATCTGCCAGAACTGCTTCGGATCCAGCTCGGCGACGAGCTCCTTGATCGGCTTGCGGATCAGCGCCTCGATCTGCGCGGTCTGCACCCGCGTGTACTTCTCGTCCGAGACGAAGAACAGCACCTCCTCGACCGGGATCATCTGGATCTGCTGGCCGATCTGCGCTTGGATCCATTTCAGGTGGCCCGGCGTAGCGCCGCCTTCCAGCCGCTGCTGCAGCCGCTCGAGCAGCGCCTGCAGCGTCTCCGGCGCGACGCCGTGCACCGCGCTTGTGGCGGGCGAAGCGGGCCGCGCGAGTCGCTTGCGAATCCGCTCCACGGTGACTCGCAGCCGCTCGGGGTCGGCAGGCTTGAGGATGTAGTCGACGACCCCTTGCTCGAACGCCTCGATCGCGTACTCGTCGTACGCGGTGACGAACACGATTTCAGGCGCACCTGCACCATCGGCCGGCTCGAGCGCGGCGATTTCTCGCGCCGCCTCGATGCCGGTCATTCCGGGCATGCGGATATCGAGAAACACCAGGTCAGGCAGCAGCGTGGCGGTCTTCTCGACTGCTTCGATCCCGTTGCGCGCCTCTCCCACGATCTCCAGCTCGGGCCATGCTTCGCGCAGTCGCGCGCGCAACTGCTCGCGCATCAGCGGCTCGTCGTCCGCGATCACGGCTCTCGGATTCATCGACGCGGAACGGTCCGAATCAGGCGCGCTCGGTGCTGTTGTTGGTCCTATAGGGTACGACGATGGTGACCCGCGTGCCAGTGGGCTGGTTCTCGGCGATCCGCAGCTCGGCAGCGGTGCCGAACAGCAGCTTGAGGCGCTCGCGGATGTTCTCGAGCCCTACGCCGGTGCCCGCGGTCGCAGCGCGCCCGAAGCCAACGCCCGTATCGGCGACCGCGACCACGAGCTTGCCGTGCACGATTTCCGCGCTCACCTGCAGCGAGCCGCCTTCGGGCTTGGGTTCGAGGCCGTGCTTGATCGCATTCTCCACCAGCGATTGCAGCATCATCGGCGGAAATTCGGCGGAATGCAGGCCTTCGCTGATGTTGACCTCGGTCTGCAGCCGGTCCTCCATGCGCACTTTCAGGATCTCGAGGTAGGGACGCACGACCGCGAGCTCGCGCCCGAGAGTGCTCCCGCCCTCGCGCAACGCCGGCATCGATGCGCGCAGCAGCGAGATGAGGTTTTTCTGCATCTTGCTTGCGCGCGGCGGATCGACTTCGATCAGGTGATCGATGCTGGCGAGCGTGTTGAATAGAAAATGCGGCTCGATCTGCGCCTGCATCGCGGCCATGCGCGCCTCGACCACCTGGCGCTTGAGGCTCTCCTCGTCGGCCACTTCCTGCGCGACCGCGGCCTTTACCTCGGCCTTGACGCGGCCCGCATAGACGATCTTGATGACGATCGAAGCGACGATCAGCAGCATCGCAAGCTGCGGCAGGAACGAGCCGATCCGGACGGTCCGGACTCGCGGCCTTTCGCCGGCGATCGAGGTCGCGATTTCTTCCTCGATCGCGTCACGGATTTCCTCGCGCACCTCGTCGACCACGGCGCGCACCTCGTCGGCAACCTCCGCCGGAATCTTGACCGCGACTGCGGTCGGTCCGAGCGCGACGAGATGGATTGGCGCGGCCTGGCTCGAGGGCCCCGGGGGAGGTGCGGGAGGCGCCGGCGGCGGCAACGCGGGATCGGCGCCGGCGGCCGGCTCGGACTTGCTCTCGGGTGGCTTCGTCACACGCTTGCGAGTGACATGAACGCCGGTCTCGTCGATCTTGATGTCGACGTCGCCGTACTTCTCCTTCAGCGCCTTGAGCTTCGCCGCCTTCTCCTTCAACTCCTTTTTCGTCGGCTTCGTCGCGGCGTCGTCGGCGCTGATCGTGAACTTGAAAGAAAAAGGCGGAATCTCCGAAAGGATCGCGCTGCCGATCAACAGCAGCAGCGACAGCAAGAAGAATTTCTTCCACGTAATGCTGACCAGCCACTGGGCGTAGCGCTGGAAGCCGGACGCGGTGGCCCGGGAGAAGCGCTCCCAGCCGCTCGCTCCGAGCGGCTGGGGCGCAGTTGGATCGGAAGCGCTCACGAAGCGCTAGCTTACGGCGTGTTGGCGGCAAGTGCCGCCGCAGGGCGGTGCCCGATCACCACGACGCGGGGAATCTCGCGGGTCGCGGTGACGACCACGCGCGCAATGCTCTCCGCCGCCTGCTCCATGCAGGGTTGGGCCGCCTGCGTAGCAGGCTCGGCACTGCCCCGGCTCAGGGCCGCAGCGGCGGCGCCGGCGGCGAGGGCCAGGCTCAACGTGACGGTCAGGTATCTGGACTTCATGGTCGTTCCCCGCAAATCGTTATCGATGTCCGCACTGTAGGGACGGTCGGACCCCCACGCCACGGAGTTGCGACGAACTGCGGCTTGCGCCGTACAGCCCGCAAAAACGCGCGATGAACGGGCTCGCGTGGCGGGGCCGGTCGATCCGACCGTACGCCCTTCTGGTCGTCCATTTCCCCGTTTCATCGCAATCCGATTGCCGTGCCTGAGTGCCGGACCTAGGCTGCAGCCTTCGCCATAGAGGGAGTCGCCCATGACGCGCGGAATCCGGTTGGTGGTGGTGGGATTGGCGGTCGCCGTGAACGGAGCAGCGCTCGCGACCGTGCATACGGCGATGGGTCAGATTAACGAGCGCCAGAAACTGGCCCTGCAGCAGCCGGCGCGGATCGTCGTCGTTGGCCAGCGCTCGGAGCATGTCGCAATCCAGAACTGCCCCGCGCCGACCCCCAGAGTCCTTTGACGCCGATGAGCGGAGCCGGCTTGGAAAGGGCCGCGGCCCCGTGCGATCATGGCCCGGTCATGGCCGGGCCCAGCGCCATCATCGCCGAGGACGAGCCGCTGTTGCGCGAGGAGCTCGCCGAGCTGCTCGGCGCGCTCTGGCCGGAGCTGGAGGTCGTGGCGCAGAC
>DASYPC010000041.1:0-2869 GCA_036007105.1 Burkholderiales bacterium
TTGAGCCATGCTAGCCGGCCGGGGCGGAATGTGAAGCAAGGACGCCTCGCGTGCGAGCTTGCGCCAGGTGAGCTCCCCGATTTGCGGCGGCGGGCGGAGATGATATGCCAAGGCGGAGCAGAAGCGATGTCGAACTTTACCCTCCGCGATCTCGAAAAGCGCGTGCACGAGCGCGCGAAGGCGAGCGCCCATGTCTCTTATACGCGCCGGCTGCTCGACCAGGGCGTGGCGCATTGCGCCAAGAAGCTCGGCGAGGAGGCGATCGAGACTGTGCTGGCGGCGGTCGAGGAGGATCGCGCGCGCTTGATCGCGGAAGCCGCCGATCTCATCTACCATCTGCTGGTCGTGCTCGAGGCGCGCGGAATTTCGCTTGCCGAGGTGGAAGCCCAGCTCGCCGAGCGCACGCGCCAGTCGGGCCTGACCGAAAAGGCGTCGCGCAATCGCGGCTGAGCAAGGACGATGGAGCAACGCACCGACGACGGCCTCTCGCCCTACCGCATCTTCTCGCGGGCGGAATGGGCGGCAAAGCGCGCCGACACGCCGATGACGCTCAATCCGGACGAGGTGACGCGGCTGCGCTCGCTGCATGACCGCCTTGACATGACCGAGGTCGAGGAAATCTATCTGCCGTTGTCGCGGCTGCTGTCTCTTTACGTCGCGGCGACGCAGCGCCTGTTCCGGGCGCAGCAGAACTTCCTCGGCACCGAGGACGCGAAGGTGCCCTTCATCATCGGGGTCGCGGGCTCGGTGGCGGTGGGCAAGTCGACGACCGCGCGTGTGCTGCAGGCGCTGCTGGCGCGCTGGCCGAATGTGCCCAAGGTCGACCTCGTCACCACGGACGGGTTTCTCTATCCGAACGCGATCCTCGAGCGCGAAGACCTGATGGAGAAGAAGGGCTTTCCTGAAAGCTACGACCTGCCGGCGCTGCTGCGCTTTCTCTCCGACATCAAGGCCGGACGGCGGCCGGTGCGCGCGCCGGTCTACTCCCATCTCACCTACGACGTGACGCCCAATCGATGGATCGAGATCGATCGCCCCGACATCCTCATCGTCGAGGGCCTCAACGTGCTGGAAGCCGGCGCTCCGCCGAAGGGCGGCAAGGTGATCCCGTACGTGTCGGACTTCTTCGATTTCTCGATCTACCTCGACGCCGACGAAGATTTGCTGCAGAGCTGGTACGTGGACCGGTTCCTGACCTTGCGCGGCACCGCGTTCCGCGATCCGAAATCATACTTTCACCGCTATGCGACGTTGTCGGACGCGGAGGCGGTCGAGACCGCGACCGCGATCTGGACGCGCATCAATCGTCTCAATCTGCGCGAGAACATCTTGCCGACGCGTCAGCGCGCCGACCTGATCTTGAAGAAGGTTGAAAGCCACTTGGTCGAAGAAGTGGCGCTGCGGCGGCTGTGATGGCTTTACGCCGCACGTGTCGCGCGACGGTCAAGCTCGGCTGACGGCGTGGGTGATGCCAACGCGTTCATCACGATCGCGATTGCAACTGGCCATGGGACGATCCAGAGCATGTCCAAGGGAAATTCGACCACGTGACGGATTGTCGCTTCGCGCAGCGTCCACGGCCACTGATCGACTAAGGAGCGAACGATCCAGCCCGTTGCCGGTCGAAGGAATACGTCGAGTGGATAGAGCACCACGTTCAGCACAAAGAATATCGCGGTCAGCCGCAGCCGGTTGCCACGCATGAGGCTCCGAACGCGAGCGCGATCGAGCACTCCTGCCCGCAGAATCTGCGCCGCGATCGGGTAAGTCCATGCCGACACCACGCTCACGGCCAAGAGCGGCAGCGCGACTGTCCAACGGGCCCAAGCATCGAAGAGGGCATCGCGCCCTTCGAACAAAGGGTGGACGGCAAGCAGAAGCTTGAAGTTCGCGAACCAGACCAAGCCGTACACAACTTCGGTAACCAAAAGGAATCCTGCTGCGAGCAGGACTGAGCGGCTGAGCTCGAATCGAATCCAGCTAGGGCGAACGTCGGGCACAGTTACGATACCGCGATCCGGATTTCGATCGCAGATGTCGCTCAGCACGAAGGCCCACACCATCGCCACCAGCGGTGCGGCTGCGACAGGTGTGAGCCAGGTTGGCGGCACGAAAAAACTGAATTGTAGCCACTCCGGCATGCGCGGTGGCGAACCGAAGATGAGCCACTCCAGTGCGATCCGGCATGCCGATTCGAGAAGACATGGGAACCAGGCCAGGACGAACAGGTGACCTGCGTTCCTCACGCAGTAGGTCAGCGTCACGACGACGGTGCTGAAAACGCGCAGCCGTTTCGACAATGCGCGCTGCGGAACCTTAAGGCGTTTGCCCCCAATACAAATTGGCATCACACCGTCACGCCGCGCGGCGCACCTCGTCGACGAGCGCGCGGTAGGACAACGCCTCGGCGAAATGCACGCGGCCGACTTGGTCGGCGCCGTCGAGATCGGCGAGCGTGCGCGCCACCCGCAGCACGCGATGATAGCCGCGCGCGGAGAGCCGCATGGCATCGGCGGCGTCGCGTAAGAGCGCAAGCCCGCCCGCGTCCGGCCGCGCCACCTCTTCGAGCCGCGGACCGTGCGCGCCGGCGTTGGTGCGCACCTGCGGCAGGCCGATCGCGGCGTAGCGCTCCTCCTGCATCGCGCGGGCGCGCGCGACGCGCGCGGCGACCTCGCGGCTTCCTTCCGCCGGCGGCGGCAGGATGAGATCGGCGGCGGTCACCGCCGGCACCTCGATGTGCAGGTCGATGCGGTCGATGAGCGGGCCCGAAAGCCGCCCCTGATACTCGGCGGCGCAGCGCGCGTTCGCGCCGCGCTTGCAGGCAAATCCCGGCTCGCTGGCGCGGCCGCAGCGGCAGGGGTTCATGGCG
>DASYPC010000042.1:0-6385 GCA_036007105.1 Burkholderiales bacterium
CCAGCCCTACGAGATCGCGCAGCGCGGGGTCGGATACGTGCCCGACGAGCGGCTGATCTTTCCCGACCTGACGGTGCGGGAAAACCTCGAGATCGGTGCAAAGAAAGGGGTGCGCGGCAACGGCGCCGACTGGACCGTGGACAAGGTATACGAGCTGTTCCCGGTGCTCGCGCCGCTCGACCCCAGGCTCGGCGGCTACCTTTCGGGCGGCGAGCAGCAGATGCTGACGATCGGCAGGACGCTGATGGGGAACCCGACGCTGCTGCTGCTCGATGAGCCGGTCGAGGGGGTGGCGCCGGTCGTCGTGCAGGAGCTTACGCGCCAGATCAAGCGGCTCAAGGCGATGGGCCTGACGATCCTGTTCGCCGAGCAGAACATCCGGTTCGCCACCGAGCTGTCGGACCGCGCCTACGTCATCGAGAAGGGTCGCATCCGCTTCCATGGCACGATGGCGGAGCTGGAAGCGAATGACGACGTGAAGCAGAAATACCTGATGATCTAGCAGGAAGGCGTGATGCAGGCAAAGCCGTTCGGCGTCTGGGACTATGTGATCGTCGGTGCGGGGAGCGCCGGCTGCGTGCTTGCCAACCGGCTGTCGGCGAATCCCGCCAACCGCGTGCTGCTGCTCGAAGCCGGCGGCAAGGATGACTGGTTCTGGATCGACATCCCGGTCGGCTATCTCTACACGATCGCCAACCCGCGCACCGACTGGTGCTACAAGACCGAGCCCGACGAGCACCTCGCGGGGCGCTCGATCCACTACGCGCGCGGCCGCGTGCTCGGCGGCTGCTCTACGATCAACGCGATGATCTACATGCGCGGCCAAAGGGAGGACTACGACCACTGGGCGGCGCTCGGCAACGAGGGCTGGTCGTGGGACGAAGTGCTGCCGCACTTTCTGCGGCTCGAGGACTACCAGCATGGCGCGACGGACGGGTACGGCGCCGGCGGCGAGCTGCGCGTCGAAGACCCGCGGGTGCGCTGGGACGTGATCGACGCCTGGCGCGAGGCGGCGGACGAATGCGGCATCCCTCCGGTCAAGGTGTTCAACCGCGGCGACAACTTCGGCTGCGCCTATTTCCAGATGAACCAGAGGCGCGGCCGGCGCTGCGGCGCGACCCACGCGTTCCTGCGACCCGTGATGAACCGGCCGAATCTGAAGGTTGTCACGGGGGCGTTGACCACGCGCGTACGGTTCGAAGGCCGTCGCGCAGTGGGCGTCGAGTTTCGAGCCGGCGGCGAGGAATGTTTTGCTGAGGCCGGGCGCGAGGTGATCCTCGGCGCCGGCTCGATCGGGTCACCCCAAATACTTCAGCTGTCGGGCGTCGGTCCCGGAGATTTTCTCCAGCGGCACGGAATTCCCGTCGTCCAATCGCTTCCCGGAGTCGGCGAGAACCTGCACGATCATCTGCAGGTGCGCATGCAGTACAAGGTGAAAAACGTGCGTACGCTGAACGAGCTCGTCAACAGCTGGTCGGGCAAGCTCGCGATGGGACTCGAGTATCTGCTGTTTCGCACCGGCCCGCTGACCATGCCGCCCTCGCAGCTCGGCGCGTTCGCGAAGAGCGACCCGACGCAGCCGACGCCGAACATCGAATGGCACGTGCAGCCGCTTTCGCTCGACAAGTTCGGCGACCCGCTGCACGCCTTTCCGGCGATCACGCCGAGCGTGTGCAACCTCAGACCCACTTCACGCGGCTGGGTGCGGATCAAGTCGAGCGATCCGCAGGCCTACCCCGAGATCAAGCTCAACTATCTGTCGACGCCGGAGGATCGCAAGGTCGCCGTCGACGGAATGCGTTTCACGCGCCGCATAATGGGCGCACGCGCGCTCGCGCGCTACGAGCCGGAAGAGTTCCGTCCCGGGCCCGCGGCGCAGAGCGACGCGGACTTGGCGCGCGCTGCGGGCGAGCTCGGAACGACAATCTTTCACCCTGTGGGCACCTGCAAGATGGGCGCCGACCCGATGGCGGTCGTGGACGACGTGCTGCGCGTGCACGGCGTCGATCGACTGCGCGTAATCGACGCGTCGATCATGCCGCGCATCACCTCGGGCAACACCAACGCGCCGGCCTACATGATCGCCGAGAAGGGCGCGGCGCTGATCCTCGACGGGAACTAGCGAACGGCCTCAACGCTGCGCCAGCGCGGCCTTGACACGCTGCCAGGCCGCGCGCGCCTCGATCTTCGCGCGCGCAATGGCCTGCCACGCCGGCGACGCCCGCACGCGGGCGATCAGCGCGTTTTTCCAGGTCGTCCAGCGCAGGCAGAGCCGCGCAAACCACGGGAGCTGCATCAGCGCAGGCTGAGTCAGCATGAACAGCCGGGCGACGAGCGCGGTTCCGCCGAGCTTGGCGATCACGATGATGGCCACGCCCAGAAAACCGTGCCCTTCCCCGATGAGCCACAGCGCGAAGAGCTTGACCGGCACGAGCGCGAGCGAGGGCGCGAAGAAGACGACGAGCGCCGCATAGGGCGGCAGCGACCGGATGCGGTCCTCGAGCCAGCGCAGCCCGGGCAGGCGTCCCAGCCATGCGAGCGCGTTCGCGAGCGGTACCCATCCCCATTCCTCGAACAGGATGAGGAGCGCGAGTGCCCAGCTGAACAGGGTCTTCAGGGCCCGGCGCAGCATCCTGCGGAGATCCTCAACGGGCGTTGAGCGACCAGTCGTACTCCAGGTATTTGATCGCGACGCGGCCGCCCTTCCGGTCGACTGCGTCCACGTCTTCGTCGCGCTCCAGGCGTGTGATCACGAACGAGCGGACGCCTTCGATGCCGCCAAAGTCGGCCTCGTACCAGTCGAAGAGCTTCGGCACGTACAGGGCCGCGCCGGCGGCGGCGAGCCGTACGTGGGCACCCAGGTAGCGCCGCGTCGCACCTTCGAGTTGCGGGTCCAGGCCCGCCTCGCCGAAGACCGACAGCCACGGCGACGAGCGGCACGCCGAATACATCGCGAAGTGCACGCGCTCGTCGAACAGGATCGGCGCCAGGCGCAGGCGCGGGTCGTCGTCGTGCAGCCGCCGGCGTGCGCTGCGCCGCATCGGCTCGTTGGCGCGCAGCAGCCCATGCTCGATGTCGTCCAGCGAAAAGATGTGTCCGCCGACGTCGTACTGCGACTCGCCGTAGAAATCGCCCACCGAGCGCACGCTGTCGGTGACCCCGCGCGCGACCACTGCGTGCAGCACCAGGGCGTTGTAGACGTTGATCCAGAACGGCAGCCGCTGCCCGATGCCGAGCGTGCCGCAATCGAATCCGGCGAGCGCCTCTGCGGCCGCCTGCAGCGATTCGTATTCGGGCGAGCGGCCGAAGCCGGCATAGTCGAACGCGTTCTGCGCAGCGTCGTAGTGCGCGGAGCGGGCGGCCTCGAGCGCGGTGCGCAGCGCGACCGGCGGATCGGCCGCCAATTCGCCCGTCCACTCCTCGTCGTTCGGATTGAGGATCGGCATTTGGCGCGCAATTCTATAGTCTGGGCGCTCAAGCCGCCGGGATTGAACTGGCGCGCTCCGCCCCCATCTAACCCCCAACAATCCGCTCAGGTACCTCAGGTACACTACCGCGCACTAGAGAGGAAACCACTCCGATGAAACGCATCGTCCTTTTCCTGGCCACGAACCTCGCCGTCGTCGTGCTGCTGTCGGTGATCATCAACGTGCTGGGCCTCAATACCTGGCTTACCGCCGAGGGGATCAACGTCACGGCATTGCTGGTGTTCTCCGCCGTGGTCGGATTCGCCGGCGCATTCTTCTCGCTGCTGATCTCGAAGCCGATGGCCAAGTGGTCGACCGGCGCGCAGGTCATCGACGGCACCGAGGGGACCAACCAGTACTGGCTGGTCGAAACCGTGCGTCGCCTTGCCGAGCGCGCCCACATCAGCATGCCGGAAGTGGCGGTCTACGAGGGCGAGCCGAACGCATTCGCCACCGGCGCGTTCAAGAACTCGGCGCTGGTCGCGGTATCGACTGGTTTGCTGCAGTCGATGAGCAAGGAAGAAGTCGAAGCCGTGCTCGGCCACGAGATCGGCCACGTCGCCAACGGCGACATGGTCACGCTCACGCTGATCCAGGGCGTGGTCAACACGTTCGTCGTGTTCCTCGCGCGCGTCGTCGGGTACGTCGTCGACAAGGCCGTCTTCCGCACCGAGCGCGGCGTAGGGATCGGGTTCTACGTGACCGTGTTCGTCTGCGAGATCATCTTCGGCATCCTCGCGTCGATCATCGTGGCGTGGTTCTCGCGCCAGCGCGAGTTCCGCGCGGACGCGGCTTCTGCCGACCTGCTCGGCTCGCCGCGGCCGATGGTCAATGCGCTCGCGCGCCTCGGCGGCCTGCAGCCGGGCGCGCTGCCGGCTTCGTTCCAGTCCTCGGGGATCAATAACGCGCCAGGCTGGATGGCGCTCTTCTCCTCGCATCCGCCGATCGAGCAGCGTATCGACGCGCTGCAGTCGCGCCAGTCGCGCGCACCCGGCGCGGTGTAACGGCAGGACCCGCCTGCCCCTGATACGATTCCGGTCATGAAGATCGGAATCGTCGGGGTGAGCGGATACGGCGGAAGCGAGCTGCTGCGGCTCTGCGTCGGCCATCCGTCGTTCGAGATCGCCTATGTAGGCGGAGACTCGACCGCGGGACAGAGTCTCGCGCAGCGCTTCCCTGCCCTCGCGGACCATCCCGCGGGCAAGCTCACCATTCAGCCGTTCGTTCCGGAGCGCGTCGGCGTCGAGCTGCTATTCGTCTCGCTGCCGACCGGAAAGTCTCGCGAGCCGCTTGCGAAAGTGCCGCGCGAGGCGCGGATCGTCGACGTAGGCGGCGATCATCGCTTCGTGGAAGGCTGGACCTACGGCCTCACCGAGCTCCCGGGACAGCGCGAGCGCATCCGCAGCGCGTCCCGCCTTGCCAACCCGGGCTGCTACCCGGCGGCCGCCCTGCTCGCGCTCGCCCCGCTCGTCAAGGAAGGCCTGATCGAGCCTGAAGGGATCGTGATCGACGCAAAGAGCGGAATCACCGGCACCGGGCGTGGCGGCGCGAGTGATTTCGGCTACGCCGAGACGAACGAAGACGTTTTCGCCTACGGCCTGGAAGCGCATCCGCATGTGCCGGAGATGGAGCAGGCGCTCTCGCAGATCGCGGGCCGCAAGGTGAGCATCGCGTTCACGCCGCATCTCGTGCCGATGACACGCGGCATCCTGGCAACCTGTTATGCGCGTCCGCGCGGCGCTGCCAACGCCGATCGACTGCGCCAGGCCGCCCGCTCGTGCTACCGCGACGAGCCGTTCGTGAAGATCGTCGAATCCGCCAATGGGCGCAGCGCGCATACCGGCTGGGCGACCGGGTCCAACCTCGCCTTCCTTTCGTATGCGGTCAATTCGCAGACCGGGCTCGTCGTCGCGATCGGCGCCATCGACAACCTCGGCAAGGGCGCTTCCGCACAGGCGGTACAGAACGCGAACCTGATGGCCGGGCAGCCGGAGACCGCCGGGCTGTCCGGCCTGCCGCTCTGGCCCTGAGCGAGCCGGCCGCGCGCCGGCGCGTCACCGCGTGAAGCTGGTCGTCGTAATCCTGCTGACGGTGCTCGCGCACACCGGCTTCGTCGGCAGCCGGATGGTCGTCTCGCTCTACGCGCTCAACCAGCAGGCGTCGCCTTTCATTGTCGGGGGCCTGCTGTCGCTCTACGCTTTGCTGCCGATGCTGCTTGCGGTGAGCGCGGGACGCCTGATCGACCGCGTCGGCGTGCTGCAGCCGATGGCTTGGTCGGGCGCGGCGCTCATTGGCGGAATCGCGCTGCCTTTCCTCTGGCCGTCGCTGAGTGCGCTGTTCATCGCCGCACCCCTCATCGGCACCGCATTCATGGTCTACCACGTCGCACTCAACCATACCGTCGGCGCCATGGGGGACCCGGCCGACCGCGCGGTGAACTTCAGCTGGTTCGCGCTCGGATTCTCGCTCGGCGGCTTCTGTGGTCCGCTGCTCGCCGGCTTCGCGATCGACGCCGCCGGCCACCGCGCTGCGTTTCTGCTGCTCGCGGCATTCCCGGCGGCTGCACTTTGCGTGCTCTATCTGCAACGGCACCGGATGCCGACAGCCCACGCGTCGCGCCCGGATGTCGGAGAGCGGCGCGTCGCCGACCTTTTCCGCGACCCGAGGCTGCGCGCAGCGTTCATCGTGAGCGCGCTGCTCGCTACCGGATGGGACCTGTATACCTTCGCGATCCCGATCTACGGCTCGAGAGTCGGGCTCTCGGCTTCTACGATCGGCATCATCATGGGCTCCTTCGCGCTGGCAACGTTTGCCGTGCGCCTGGCGATGCCGATGCTCGCGCGGCGGCTGCGCGAGTGGACCGTCGTCGCGGCGGCGCTGGCGATTTCCGGGTGCGCGTATTCGATGTTTCCGCTCTT
>DASYPC010000043.1:0-8133 GCA_036007105.1 Burkholderiales bacterium
TGAATTCCGGAATGAGCTCCTGGAAATCTCGTGCCAGGGTGACCGTGTAGGCTTCTTCAGCCATTCCAAGAGGTCCGCAGCACAGGTGAGCGGCATTATAAGGAGGGCCGGGGAGAAATGATCATCGAAAATCGCGCGAGCGCGCCGCCAGAGGCCCGGCGAGCCGCGCGAGAAGCTGGCTGTGATCGCTCAGGCGGCGCGCCACCAGGTGAACGACTTCGCCGTCGCGCTCGATCCGCCCCTCGACGCCGAGCAGCTGCGCAGTGAGCAATTCCCTGCGTTGTCGCTCCGCCACGTTCGTCCAGACGACGACATTGACCGTTCCCGTTTCGTCTTCGAGCGTGACGAAAATCACACCGCTCGCGGTGTCCGGGCGCTGCCGGCAGGTCACCAGCCCCGCTGCGCGGACGATGCTGCCATGCGATCGCTTGCGCAGGTTCGCCGCGGAGGCGAGACCCAGGCGATCGAGGCGCGCTCGCAGCAGCGCGACCGGATGTCTGCCGAGCGTCAGCCCCAGGCTTGCATAGTCGGCGACGATTTCCTCGCCTTCCGAGGGCGCCGCGAGCTCGGGGATGGCGCCTTCGACGGGCACGTTCAGCGCAGGACGGCTTTCCGCGCCGGAGGCGAGCCAGTGCGCCAGGCGGCGGTGGCCGGCCAGCTGCGCCAGCGCGCCTGCGGCCGCAAGGCAGCGCAGATCCTTGCGGTTGAGCATCGCGCGCCGCGCGAGCTCGGCCACCGAGCGGAACGGCCGCGCCGCGGCGATGCGCTGACCGGCGGCCTCCGGTAATCCGCCAACCATGCGCAGGCCGAGGCGCACGGCGCGATTCTCCAGTGTGCAATCCCACCCGCTGACGCACACGTCTGCCGGCCTCACTTCCACGTCATGGCGCCTGGCGTCCTGTACCAGCTGCGCCGGCGCATAGAAGCCCATCGGCTGGCTGTTGAGCAACGCGGCGAGAAACGCATCCGGCCGGTGGCGCTTGATCCAGGCCGAGACGTATACCAGCAGCGCAAAGCTTGCCGAGTGCGATTCAGGAAACCCGTACTCGCCGAAGCCGAGAATCTGCCGGTAGATGCTTTCGGCGAATTCGCGCCGGTATCCGCGCTCGAGCATGCCGCGGATCAGGCGCTCTTCGAACGGCTCGAGTCCGCCCTTCTTCTTCCACGCAGCCATCGAGCGGCGCAGCGCATCGGCCTCGCCGGGCGAAAAGCCGGCCGCGACGATCGCGAGCTGCATCACCTGCTCCTGGAAGATCGGCACGCCGAGCGTGCGCTTGAGCACCCGCTCCACTTCTGCGCTCGGGTAGGTGACCGGCTCGATTCCCTGGCGGCGCCGCAGGTACGGATGCACCATGCCGCCCTGGATCGGTCCCGGGCGCACGATCGCCACCTCGATCACCAGGTCATAGTAATTCTCCGGCTTGAGCCGCGGCAGCATCGACATCTGCGCGCGCGACTCGATCTGGAACACGCCCACCGTGTCGGCGTGCTGGATCATCTCGTACACCGCCGGGTCTTCGACCGGCACCTCGTCCATTGCCTTCATCCCGCAGAAGTGCAGCGCGCGGCGAATCGCCGAGAGCATGCCGAGCGCGAGCACGTCCACCTTCAGCAGCCCGAGCGCTTCCAGATCGTCCTTGTCCCACTGGATCACTGTGCGCCCGCGCATCGCCGCGTTCTCGATCGGCACCAGCTCGGCGACCGGCCCGCGCGAGATCACGAAGCCGCCGACATGCTGCGAGAGGTGGCGCGGGAATCCGGCCAGCGTCTGGCCGAGCGCCAGCAGCTGCCGCACCTGCAGGCTGTGCGGATCGAGCCCCGCCTCGCGGGCGCGCTCCTGCAGCGCGGATTTTTCGTCCCACCACGAAAGCAGCTTCGAGACACGCTCGACTTGCTGCAGAGATAAACCGAGCGCCTTGCCGAGATCGCGTACTGCGCTCCTCGGCCGGTAGCAGATCACCGTCGCCGCGAGCGCCGCGCGATCACGCCCGTATTTCTCGTAGACGTACTGGATCACCTCTTCGCGCCGCTGGTGCTCGAAATCGACGTCGATGTCGGGCGGCTCGTCGCGCTCCTTGGAAACGAAGCGCTCGAAGAGCATCGACATGCGGCCCGGATCCACTTCGGTGATCCCGAGCGCATAGCAGACCGCCGAATTCGCCGCCGAGCCCCTGCCCTGGCACAGGATGTCGCGCGAGCGGGCGAAGCTCACCACGTCGTGCACGGTGAGGAAGAACGCTTCGTAGCGCAGCTCGGCGATCAGCCGCAACTCGTGCTCGACGAGGTCGCGCACGGCGGGCGGCGTGCCACCGGAAAAACGCCGGCACAGGCCGGCCTCGGTGAGCTTGCGCAGCCACGAGGACGGTGTTTCCCCCGTCGGGACCAGCTCCTGCGGGTACTCATAGCGCAGCTCGTCGAGCGAAAAATTGCACCGCTCGGCGATCGCGACCGTCTCGGCGAGCAACGCAGGCGGATAGAGTTGCGCGAGCCGCGTGCGCAGCCGGAGATGCCGTTCGCCGTTCGGATACAGCGCGCGACCGCACTCGGCGACGGGCTTGCCGAGGCGGATCGCGGTGAGCGCATCCTGCAGCCGGCGCCGCGAGCGCACGTGCATGTGCACATCGCCCGCCGCGACGAGCGGCAGGCCGCACAGCGCCGCGAGCTCGCGCAATTCGTTCAGCCGCGCGCGGTCGTTCGGCCCGCTGTGCAGCTCGGCCGCAATCCAAGTACGGCCGGCAAAATTGGGGTCCGTCCCTATTTTTCGTAGAAAAATGGGGACGGACCCCTTTTTTTCCTCCGGCACTGCGAGCAGCAGAGCCTCGCTCTCGCGAACCCTATCCAAGTCCTCAGGCGAGAGCGAATACGTTCCTTTCCGGCTGCGCCTGCGCGCGGCGGTGACGAGAGCGGAGATCGCGCCGTAGGAGCGCCGGTCGGTCGCGAGGAGCACGATCTTCATTCCGCCGTCGAGCCGCAGCTCGGTGCCGTGGATCAGCTTCAGCCCGCGCGCCTTCGCCTCGACGTGCGCACGCACGATGCCTGCAAACGAGCATTCGTCGGTCAGCGCGAGCGCCGAATAACCAAGCGCCGAGGCCCGCGCGACCAGCTCCTCCGGATGCGAAGCACCGCGCAGGAACGTGAAGTTCGAGAGGCAGTGCAACTCCGCATATTGAGGTAAGACCGAAAGCATTTCTGCTCTCTCAGACGTTCGTGGGTTTTCCTTACGCAAAGATGCCATGCTGGTACCAGCCGTCTGCTGCGCGATAGACCCAGGCGAGCGATCCGTCGCCGCTGCGCGCGATGTAGTAATCGCGCCGCGCCTCGCTCCCGTCCCACCAGCCCGACTCGATCCGCTCGGGACCCGCAAGCAGCGCGAAATCCCCTTCCCCGAGACGGCGCGGCGTCTCGAGCAGCCACAGCGGTCGCGGTCCCGGAGGCGCGAGCGCCGCGGGCGCTTTCACGCCGGGCGCGGTACTACGCCATGCAAGCTCCGGCCGGTGCTCGGAGTGCACCGCCAGGCCGTGCACCGCGCCGCCGCCGAGGCGGGCGGCGAGACGCTCGACGAGCCGGGTCCAGTCTTCGCCTGCAGCGCGTGCGTCGCGGAACAATGGCGCCGTCGCTCCCGGCAGCGGCTCGAGGTCATCCGCCTCGAGCCGGATCGCTTCGACCGGCGCGGCGAGCGTGATTTTCTGCAATCGCTCGCGCGCGAGCAGGAGGAAATGCGCCGCCTCGCGAGAGGGCGCGGCGAGGCTCACCGCGACGGGCGTGGGCAGCGCGCGATCATGCATCATCGCCAGCGTGAAGCCGCGTATGCCCGCCTGGCGTGCGGCGAGGAAACCTTCGAGCTGCACGAGCAGCCGCCGCGCCGCGAACAGCACGCCATCGGCTTGCGTCACCGGAGCCGGCAGCTCGAGCCGCGCGGCGAAGCGGGCCGGCGGCACGAAGAACAGGCGCGGCTCGGGAATTTTTCCGAGCGCGCGGTCGAGCTCGGCGAGCAGCCCGCGGCCGAACCTCAGCGTCACGCCGTCGCGCGGCAATCGCATCAATTCACCCATGGTGCGAATGCCGAGGCCGTGCAGCAGGTCGAGCGCGTCCGGCTCCAGCCCCGTGATCTCGACCGGCAACTCTTCGAGCGGACTTCCGCCACCGGCTGCGCGCCAAAGCGCAGCGCGAGCGGTCGCGGCAAAAGCGAGCGACGCTTCGAAGCCGAGCTCCGCGAGGCCGGTGCGAAGGCGCGTCTTGAGTCGCCCGATCCCGCCGAACAGGCGCAGGCTCCCTTGCACTTCCGCCGCCATGGCGTCCGGCGGCTCGAGCGTCAGCCGGGGAGTAAATTGCCCCAGCCAGGTGGCCACCGCCGCGAGCGCCTGCCGCCCGGCTTCAGGCGGCGCATGCCCGCGCAATAGCGCCTGGGACTGAAGGCTGGGAAAGTGAAGCGCCGCCCAGAGCATGGACAGACCTCCTCACCTCAATGCGCAGGGGCGCGGCAAAAGGCATGCCCCGGCGCTTGAGAATTCTTGCCGCCAGGCGCCCCTCACTCCATTCGAGCGCGAGCCGGAGAACGGCAGGGGATGATTCGCGCGCCGCTTCGGGCGGGCGGAACAGCAGAGCGAGCCCGGGGCTCGCTGCGGCAGCGACCGCGAGCCGGCGCAGATCGACATAGCGGGCGCGAGGCAGCCACGCGAGCAGCGCATAGCAGGCCCCTGCGCGCAGCACCTGCTCGGCCGCCCACAACGCATCACGCCTGCCGGGCGCCCTCACCACGGTCAGGCATTCGAGCCGCACGCCCGCAGCGGCGAGCGCCGGGGCATACGGCAAGTGCGGCGGCGCAAGCCAGGCGATGCGCTTGCCATCTGCGGTCAGCGCAGCGAGCGCGGGAAGGACGAGCTGTAGCTCGCCCATGCCTTCGCGCGCCGCAAAAATCTCGGTCAGCGCTCCCGCCGGCCAGCCGCCGCCAGGCAGCTCGGCGTCGAGCGCCGTGAAGCCGCTCGGCACCGCGGGCACCGCCGCTGGAGCGAGCGCGCCGCCGCGCCAGACGGAGGGCTGGCGAAGGATGTCCTGCAGGGGGTCCACGGAGACTATATTTTTATGCACGATTCAGTGCATAAAGGACTGACCTTTCGCTTAGCTGGGTTCTGGGACTACTGTACATATGTACAGTATCGCACTGCTGGGCAGGGCGCAAGTGCTTTTGCGCCCCAGGTTTATCGCGCGTTGAACCAGCCCGCGGTGGTGGAATCGCTCTTGAAGAAGTCGAGCAACAACTGACCGACCTTGCGTTGCCCCGCCGCGGACAGGTGCGTGCCGTCGTCGCTGAAGTCGGCCGCCTCCCAGCTCAAGCCGTCGGCTGCACGCTTGTTCTCGCCGTTGGCCCACAGGTAGGGTCCCCAACTCAGCCACGGCGATTTGACCGTCCCCTTTGCGGCATCGTAGTTCAGGTCGGGATTCCCGCGGAGCTGCTCTTCAATGAGCCACTTTACGGAGAAGCCGGATTCGTAGGCGTACGGCTCGGGGTTGAGCGGGGTCTTCGCAAAGCCGCCATAGGTACGGCTCGAGAGATACGCGAGCTTTGCATTCGGAAACCGCTGCGCCAGGATCTGCACGACTCGCGTCAATACGGACTGCAGTCTCTTTGCGTACTCCGGGAAGCCCTCGTCCGGGGCGACCAGCGCAACCTTGATCCAGATTGCCTGCACCTGGGCACGAGTGGCGCCAGCTTGCCTGAGACGCCGATCGACATCGGCCCAATACCGGGCACCGCTATCGCGGTCATCAGGATTCCGGAGTGCTTCCTGCGTCATGCCTCCCGCCCCATTCACGAACAGCAGCCGTGGATTTTTGCCGCGGTAAGCGGCTAGCAGGCTCTCGAATCCCTGCGAGGCTTGCGAGGCGTTGCTGATCCCGATCGACAGCAGAACGATTTTCCCCGCCGGGTCGGGCGCGCCATCGGTATCGCGCGGCTGGACCTGGGCAGCGAGCCTGAGGCCGCCGTCTTCGTGCCGTTTGGGCCGTGCGTTCTGGCCTTGCGGATAAAGGCCGCCGACGGAGCCCTGGAATTCGCTCGTGCCCAGTTCGTCGAGCGGTTTGAGTGCAGCATGGTCGGGCGAAAGAGGCTGGCTACTCCGATTGCCGGCATCCCCGCCGGCCTTCATCATGCCGACCAGCACTTTGCTGCCGTGTCGGTCCACGGCAATGAACATCACATCGTTTCCCGGCTCGAAGCTCCTCAATCGCTCGACCAAGGTGTCGCCGCGAGCGCCGCGGATCTCGGTTCGATCGGTGACAGCCAGCACAAGCTCTTTCTCATCGACGATCAGCGTGATGGTTCGGCGCTCCACGTCGACCTCTTTTACTTTGCCTCGCTGCGGTGCGCCTCCGTCGCGCTCCTGGGGTTGCGTCGTTCTGCCCCGTTCTGCCCGTCGGGGGCCCTGTGCGATTTGCCTGCCGTCGCGCTCTCTCGCTTGCGACTGTGTCTCACGGGCCGGCTCGGCCAGCTGAATCTCTTGCGCTTGGGCAGAACCCGTGGCGAGAGCACCCAAGAACAATGCGATCACCGGAAGCAGGAATCGGCGGAACATGAAATGGTTCCCTGACACGGGAAAAACAGACCGGCAGTCTTTAGCGCGTGCGTGGTGAAGTCAAGGGCGCGCTTCCATCCAACCCCGAGCAAGCTTGCCCGCGGGCTTCGCGACTACGACCTGGTGACCTTTCCTGCGGATCGCGATCTCGCCTTTGTGATCACCGCCTTGAGCGAGGCCGCTACCGCGAGCGCTGCGGGGCTCGCGGAACTCGCAGATGACCAGAGGAGCCCGAAGTCGATGTGCCGGGTCTTGCCTGCAAGCGGGACCGCCCGCAGGCCCAACGCTTCGCGCCCACGCAGGACGATTGCCGGCAGCAGCGTCGGCGTTCCCGCGCGCAATACGCTCAACAGGACCGAGTCGATGCTGTCGATCTCGAAGACGACCCTCGGGCGTACCCTCGAGCGCCGGAAGATCTCGTCGGCTGCCCGGCGCATGTCGAAGCTGTTCGGCAGCAGCACGAGGCGTACGCCCTGCAGGTCCTTGGTATCGATCGTTCTGCGTTTCGCAAACTCGTGTTTCTCGGATACGAGCAGCGAGAACGGCTCGGACACCAGGCGTTCGTAACGGATGGTCGGTGAGCTGCGGGTCGCCAGGCCAAACCCCAAATCCAGGCGTCCCGCTTCCAGTTCGGTTTCGATCCCGCTTGAATCCCGTTCCTGCACGCTAACCGTCACGCCCGGGTAGTCGCGCGACATGCGTTCGAGTACGGACGGCACCCAGGCAACATGTAGCGCGGGAATCACGGCGAGGTCGACATGCCCGGCAACGAGGCCAGCGACGTCATGCACCGATTCGCAGGCCTCCTTGAGCTTGCGCAGCACGACTTGCGCTCCCTTGCGAAACGCGGCACCGGCCTCGGTCAGTTGTACTCGTTTGCCGATGCGTCGGAAGAGCGGCGTGTGCAGGGTGCGTTCGAGGATTGCGATCTGCTGGGATACGCTGGGTTGCGTGATGTGCAGACGCTCCGCCGCGCGAGTGAAGTTCTCTGTCTCGGCGACCGCAAGAAAATAGCGGAGGTGCCGGATCTCGATCAACTCGTTCATTGCGGTCTGCCGGAGGACCGGAGCCGGCGGAGCAAGTCGGGCCAGGCCGGAAGCGAAAGCGGCGCCCCGAAAACGGGGACGATCGCATTCTCGCCCACTCGACGCCTATTGCAAGTCCCGCATCCAGTGCTCGGTGGTCTCGACACCGTCGAGGCCTGAGTTCCAGATCGGGGCGCGCTCGGGGTGGTAGCGCGAACCGATGGGCACGGAGATCAAGTCGGTTTCGCCGTAGCATCGCTCGCGTTTGAGCACTTGGCGAAACGCAGCGACAGCCTTATCAAGCCCCCTGTTGGGCATGCCCTGGAAGATGCGGCCCGCGAACACGTCGATCAATGGCTCTCGGAAAAATTGGTGGACGAGCCTAGCAAAGGCCAGCGGGTTTTCCCAGAACATGTCGAGGACATCTTCGAGTATGTCGATTCCGCGCTCCACGTGGAGCATGTAGTCGCCGAACGGGTTCTCCGCATCACGCCCCCTGCCTTCCAGATATCCGGCGACGGCGTCCGCGGCGAGGC
>DASYPC010000044.1:0-3639 GCA_036007105.1 Burkholderiales bacterium
GAAGATGTGCTCCAGCCGCTCGGGCTGGATGCCGATGCCGGTGTCCCTCACGGCGAAGAAAACCGCCTCGTCTCCCGCGTCGAGCTGGGTGTGTCCCGGCGGCCAGCCCGACGAGGCGATCCCGATCTCGAACGTCACGCCGCCGTGCCGCGTGAACTTGAACGCGTTCGAAAGAAGGTTGCGCACGATCTGCTGCAGCCGCTGCGAGTCGGTCTCGATCGCCCGCGGCACCTCCGCGGCGCGCCGGACTTCGAAACGCAGTCCTTTCGCCAAAGCGACCTGGCGAAACGTGCTTTCGATGTACTCGGTGAGCGCGCTCAGCTCGAGCGGCGCGATCAGCACGCTCACGCCGGCGCCGGATTCGATGCGTGCCAGGTCGAGCACGTCGTTGATCAGCGAGAGCAGGTCCATGCCCGAGTCGTGGATTGTCTGCGCGAACTTGACCTGCCGCTCGGTCAGGTTGCCGGCCGCGTTGTCGGCGAGGAGCTTCGCCAGGATGAGCAGGCTGTTCAGCGGCGTGCGCAGCTCGTGCGACATGTTGGCGATGAACTCCGATTTTTCGCGGCTCGCCTGTTCCGCGGCGATCCGGGCGCGCAGCATCTCCGCCTCGTAGCGCTTGCGTTCCGTGAGATCGCGCGTGACATTGCAGAACCCGAGCAGCAATCCATCCGGGTCGCGCACCGCCGTCGTGACCACGTCCGCCCAGAACGCCGTCCCGTCCTTGCGCACCCGCCAGCCTTCATTCTGGACGCGGCCCCGCAACGACGCCTGCTCCATGTCGCGCTGCGGGGCGCCACGCTCGGCGTCCTCGCGAGGGTAGAACCGGGCGATCGACTCGCCGATGATCTCCCGCGCCGTATATCCCTTGTTGCGCTCCGCGCCCGCATTCCAGCTCATCACGCGGCCGTGCGGATCGAACATGTAGATGGCGTAGTCGACCACGTTCTCGGTCATCAGCCGAAAGCGCTGCTCGGTCTCCTGCAGGCCGTCCTCGAGCCGCACGCGCCGGGCGAGCTCGTCCTGCAGCGCGCGGTTGGTGCGTTCCAGGTCGAGCGTGCGTTCCCGGATCCCCGATTCCAGCTCGTCCTGCCGCTTGCGCAGATTGAGCATCATCCCGCGGCGTTCCTCGAGCGCCGCGCCGAGCACCAGGCCCATGACGACGAGCGTGGCGACGAACCCGAGCAGGATGCTCAGCGACTGGATCGACGTGCCGGTGGCGAGCGGTCCGCGGCCGCCGATCGTGTGCCAGAGCGCGAGGCCGCCGGTCATGGCGACCGCGATGGCCACTTCGCGCTGGCCGAAGCGCAGCGCCGCCCACAGGATGAACGGCAGCACCATATAAGGCAATACCTGGGGGCCGCCCACGCGCGGCGTGGTATCGAAAACCAGCTGCGCTACGACGGTCATCAGGATCAAGCCGCACGCTGCTTCGAGGATCCGCAACGGCGTCCACGCGACGCTCGAACGCGCGCTGCAGGTGAGCAGCAACGGCGTGACGATGAGAATGCCGAGCACGTCGCCCTGCCACCAGGTGAACCAGTTGGCCAGCAGCGCGCTTGCAGGCAGCGCGTGATCGATCGTCAGCACCGCCGCCGCGATCGTTGGCGCCACCAGCGAGCACAACGCGGCCGCGACGACGAACATTAGCGCGTCTTCCGCGGCCTGCAGGCGTTGTGGAATCGCAATCCAGCGGCGGAGCAGTGCGAAGCCGGCGAGCGCCTCGAGCGTGTTGCCGGTGCCGAGCAGCACCGCGGCGAGGACCGATTGATCCACGGCGAGGTTCACCAGCGCCGCGCCGACCCAGATTCCGGGCCAGACGCGAGGGCCGATCAGCAGACAGGCCGCGAGCGCAAGACCGGAGGGCGCCCACAGTGGCGATGCGTAGCCGGGTGGAATGGCGAACGCCAGCGAGAGCTTCGCGGCGATGAAATACAGCACCGCAAGCGCGCCTGCCTGACCTGCGGTCTGCAGATACGGCCTGCCGAATACGCTGGAGCGCTGCACGTGGACCGCGGATGATACTGCGTCGCGTTGAACTCGTGCCTGCGTAGCCGGTCCGCTACAGTGCGTCGCGCAATGGCTACGAGAACCTTGCGGTTCTCTCGATAGTGAGCGATTGTTCGCCTCGCTATGATCGCTGCGCAACAGGGCCCAGGGGAGGGAGGATGGTGGCGAATCTGAAGCTGGCGCCCGAGACCGCCGGGGACGAGCTGAAGACGGCGAACCAGCGGCTGGAGGAGTTGCGGCGCGTCAACGCACAGCTCGAGGAGAAAGTCGAGCAGCTCACGCTCGCTTCGCACTACAAGGCTCAGTTTCTCGCCAGCATGTCGCATGAGTTGCGCACGCCGCTGAACAGCCTGTTGATCCTGGCGCGGCTGCTGGTCGACGACCCGGAGAAGAACCTCGGGCCGAAGCAGGTCAAGTACGCGCAGACGATTCATGCCGCGGGGACCGACCTGCTCGCGCTGATCAGCGACATCGTCGATCTGGCGAAGATCGAGTCCGGCACCGTGGTCGTCGATCTCGAGAGTGCGCGAGTGTCCGAGCTCGTCGACTACGTGGAGCGCACGTTCCGCCAGGTCGCACAAAACAGAAAGCTGCAGTTCGAGATCGTGACGGACGAAGCAGTGCCCGCGACGATCCGCACCGACCTGAAGCGGCTGCAGCAGATCCTCAAGAACCTTCTGTCGAACGCGTTCAAGTTCACCGAGCGCGGAAGAGTGTCGCTGCGCATTGCGCCCGCCGCATCGGGCTGGTCGCCCGGCCATGCCGGGCTCGAAGGCGCGTTCGGGGTGTTGGCGTTCGTGATCGAAGACACCGGCATCGGCATGCCGGAATCACAGCGCGACGCGATTCTCGAAGCCTTCCGCCCGGGAGCAGACGGAGCGCACTACCGCGGCACCGGACTGGGGCTCTCGATCTGCCGCCAGCTGACGCGCCTGCTCGGCGGAGAAATCCGTATCGAGAGCACGGCGGGAACCGGGAGTCGCTTTACGCTCTACGTGCCGCTCAACCCGGCCGCGGAATCCAGGACGCGCAGCGCGACGCGCGCCTCCGTCCCGGTCGCGCCGTCGCACGCGAACGCAGCGGCGCGGCCCAGCGCCGGGCTCGCGGGCCGCAAGATCCTGATCATCGACGACGACATCCGCAACGTGTTCGCGCTCACCGGCGCGCTCGAGGAGCACGGGATCAAGGTCGTCGACGCCGAGAACGGCAAATCAGGGCTCGACGTGCTGCAGCGGCAGCCCGACATCGACGCCGTGCTGATGGACATCATGATGCCGGGCCTCGACGGCTTCGACAGCATCCGCCTGATCCGCGGGTTGAAGCAGTTTCGCGAGCTGCCGATCATCGCCGTGACTGCGAGGGCGATGAAGGGGGACCGCGAGAAGTGCATCGAAGCCGGCGCCACCGATTACCTCGCGAAGCCGGTGAGCGTCAGCCATTTGCTGTCGCTGCTCAAGGCGTGGCTCGGCCGATGAGGGCGGGGTGCATTCAGCGATGAAGTCGTCCGCGGCGAGCCTCAAGGTGCCCGATCTGGAGGCGCAGACTGCGCATGCGCTCGCGCGGTTCGAGGCTTTGCTGACCAGAAGTCGCGCCGATCCGCCGCTTCGCGATGCGCTCGTTGCGAACACGCTG
>DASYPC010000045.1:0-3674 GCA_036007105.1 Burkholderiales bacterium
GGTACGAGGTTACCCGTTGGAGCGTCCGTCAAAGCAATCGAAGTCGCAGCCCTGCCAGAACTACAAGTGCGCGGAATCTTTTGGACCTCCGAGCAAGGGCCAAATGAACGAGAGCGCGCCCCATCCACGACGACTACAGCCCAGAGTGCCAGCGCACAGTCAAAGTGTCGCACGTAGGTCGCATGAGGTCTAACCGCGCGGTGGATAGCGGCGCCTTTCGCACAGCGCGCTTCACCGCGAACGTTGGGCGTCATAGGGAGGAAGGATGAAAATCCAAGTATCACGCTTGTCTCCGCACCAAAATGGCAAAGTGTTTGGCATCCTCATGGCCATAGCGACCTTGGTTTTTGCTGTGCCGATGTTTTTGATCTTTCTCGGTATGCCGCCAGGAGTTGATGCCCCACCTGCATGGCTTGTATTGCTGTTTCCGCTCGTATACCTGGTCATGGGTTACATAATGGTCGCGATTGGATGTTGGTTCTACAACCTAATGTTTAAGTACATCGGCGGGATCGAGTACGAAACTCGCGATCAATGACGCATAGTCTGACGTCACCTCATTCGGTAAATTGGACACCTCGACCTAACAGTCGAGGAGATTCCGATGGCGGCATGTATGGCTGCGCTCAACCGTCCGGGCTGGTTCGCCTGCGGGTCATGGAGCGCCGGTACCACCCAGCTCCCTACTCGCACCGATAGAACGCGTCGCGCCGCTGCCTGCTGATCACTTCCAGGTCCTCGGGGTCGCGCGGCGCCCCCTTGCCTGAATTGAGGCGCGGCTCGAGCTGGGCGAGCCGCCGCTCGAGTTTCGCGGTGCGCGGCTCGGCGTTGATCTGCGCGAAGCGTTCGCGCAACGTCTTCACGTCGTCCTTGCGATCCTCTACTTGCGCCATCGCGATCTCGCGCCGCAGCTTGCGCTTCTCGCAATGCACCGGCTCGAGCTGCTTCAAGATGTCGGCGAATTCCCTGCCCTCCGGAGTCATCGCCGCGACGGGAGTCGCCGCCAGAAGGAACGCGAGCGCAGCGCGACGAAGGATCACGCGCGCAATGATACTCTGCCGCTCATGGAAGCCGACGAATCGAGGCAGGGCGAGCTCACCTCCGCCTATCTCTATCGTCTGATCGCGGCCCGCGAAAGCGAGCCGCGGCGCAAGCGGCTGTTCGAAGGTCTTGCGCGCGACGCGGAGGCGCAAGCCGAGCACTGGCTGAAACGCATGCGCGCGCTCGAGATCGAGCCCCCGCCTTTCCACCCTGCGATCCGCGCGCAATTCGTCGGCTGGCTGATCGGTGTGTTCGGGCCGCAACGGCTCACCCACGTGCTCACCGCAATGAAAGTGCGCGGCATGTCGGTCTATCGTGGCGAAGGGATGCGCTTGCCTTCGAAGCACGACGACGTGGGCGAGCATCACAAGAGTCGCGACGACCGTCCGGACGCCGTCTCTTCCGGAGGCAGCCTGCGGGCCGCGGTGTTCGGCGTGAACGACGGGCTGGTTTCGAACACGAGCCTGATTCTCGGTGTCGCCGGCGCAGGTCCCGATGCGTCGATCGTGATGCTGAGTGGAATCGCCGGATTGCTCGCCGGCGCGTTCTCGATGGGCGCCGGGGAGTACGTCTCGGTGCGTTCGCAGCGCGAGATGTACGAGTACCAGATCGCGCTCGAGCGCGCGGAGCTGGCGGAATATCCGCAGGAGGAGGCCGACGAGCTTGCAATGATTCTCGTCGCGCGCGGCATGGACGAAGACGAGGCGCAGCGCTACGCGAGCGCGCTCGTCAAGGACCCGGTACGCGCGCTCGAAACGCTGGCGCGCGAGGAGCTCGGCCTCGATCCGCGCGACCTGGGCTCGCCGTGGGCGGCTGCACTCTCCTCGTTCTTCTCGTTCGCGTTCGGCGCCGCCGTCCCGCTGGCGCCCTTTCTCTTCCTCCGCGCACCGAATGCGCTCTTTGGATCGATCGCGCTCGCCGCCACGGCGCTTTTTGCCGTGGGCGCCGCGATCAGCCTGTTCACGGGACGCGGGGCACTTGCCGGAGGCGCGCGCATGCTGGCGATCGGCGCCTGCGCAGGCGCGCTCACTTACCTTCTCGGGAGGCTGCTCGGCGTGAGCCTAGGCTGAGGTCGCCGCGCGGCGCTTTTCGCGCTGGCCGTTCTTCAGCTTGCGCACCACGTCGAAGATCTCGGCGGCGTGGTGCCTGGGATTGACCCCGTAGGCAGCGTGCCGGATGACGCCCTTCTTGTCGATCACGAACGTCGAGCGCACGAGGCACTGCCGGCGCACACCGTCGTGCTCTTTTTCCTGCAGCACGTGGTACAGGCGGCACACGTCGCCGTCGGGATCCGCCAGCAGCAGGATCGATAGGCCGTTCTTGTCGCGGAACTCGGCATGCGTCAGGCAATCGTCGCGCGAAACGCCGACGATGACGCAGTCGCAGCGGCCGAACTGGTCATCATGATCGGAGAAATCGGTCGCCTCGAGCGTGCAGCCCGGCGTGCCGTCGCGCGGGTAGAAATACAGCACGACCAATTTCTTCCCGCGGAACGCCGACAGCTCCACCGGCTGCATGTCGGCATCGTGCAGCGAGAACTCAGGCGCTGGCTGTCCCGGTTGAAGCATGGCGAAGAGTTGCGAGCCATTCTAATGCACGTTGTACGCCGCTTGACAAGAGCTTGTCGCATCGAAACTACAAACTTCGCGTCGATATAATTCTGCGATGCGGGAGTGTCTGCCCGGCGGCATGGCCGCAAGCGAATTTCTGCGGCTGCACTGGCAGAGAAAGCCGCTGCTCGTTCGCAATGCGGTACCGCACGTCCGCGCCTGGCCGGGAAAGCGTGGATTGTTCGCGCTCGCGCAGCGCGCGGATGTCGAATCGCGCCTCGTTTCTCGCCGCCGCGGGCGCTGGAGCGTCGACCATGGACCGCTCGCCCGCACAGAGCTGGTGCGACTGCCCGCACGCGGCTGGACGTTGCTGGTGCAGGGCGTCAACCTGCACTGCGCGCCCGTAGAAGAACTGCTGCGGCAGTTTGCGTTTATGCCACAGGCTCGCGTCGACGATGTAATGGCGAGCTACTCGGCCCCGGGTGGCGGCGTAGGCGCTCACTACGACGGCTATGACGTCTTCCTCGTGCAGGGTCCTGGCCGGCGCGTGTGGCGTCTGGAGCGCACCCGGCGTTTTGCAGACGTGCCGGATGTACCGCTGCGCCTGATCGCCGACTTCGTGCCGCAGGAGGAGTACCTGCTCGATCCGGGCGACTTGTTGTATCTGCCGCCCGGATGGGGCCACGAAGGGGTCGCACTCGAGCCGTCGTGGACCTACTCGATCGGTTTTCGCGCGCCGCGCCGGGCGGAGCTCGCCGTCGGATTTCTCGACTACCTGCAGGAGCGCGGTTTCGCCGACGAGGCGTATCGGGATCCAGGCTTGCGGATCACGCGCCGGCCGGCCCGCATCGACTCAAGGATGTTGCGGTTCGCAGAAGACACGATGCGCGCCATCCGCTGGTCGCACCGCGATGTGCAAGCGTGCCTGGGGTGCTTTCTGACCACGCCCAAGCCACACGTGGTCTTCAGGCGGCCGCGGCGACCGCGCTCGCAAGCCCGTTTCGTTGCCGACCTGGCGCGCGGCACGGTGACCCTCGATCCCAGGACCCAGTTCCTTTATTGCGGCGGGCGGTTCTTTCTGAA
>DASYPC010000046.1:0-3386 GCA_036007105.1 Burkholderiales bacterium
CGGCCAGAGCTTCCCCGGGCTGTGCTTCGCCGCGAGGTAGCGCACGATCGTGTGCGATTCCCACAGCACGAAGCCGTCGTCCTCGATCGTCGGCACCAGGCCGTTGGGGTTGAGCTTGCGATATTCGGGCGTCTGGACGACGCCGTACTGCATGCCCGCGTCGATGCGCTCGTAGCGCAGGCCGAGCTCCTCGATGCACCAGAGCGCCTTCTTCACATTGACCGAGTTCGTCCTGCCCCAGACCTTCAGCATCGTCTTTGCACCTAGTATCCGGCGGCCTGCCCGTCACGCCGCGGGTCGCTGGCCGCAAGGTAGCCGCCCTCCAGCTTCCAGATCATCTGCGAGCTGCCGAACTGGTTGTAATCGTTCACGGTGACGATGCGGTGACCGCGACGCTGCAGCTCGGCGAGCGTCTCGGGTGCAAAGCGATCGTTCTCCACGCTGACGTCCATGCCTTGCACGAAACGGAATCGCGGGCCGTCGCAGGCTGCCTGGGGATTCTGCCCGTAGTCGGCGATCCGCACGATTACTTGCGTATGCCCCTGCGGCTGCATCGTGCCGCCCATCAGGCCGAAGCTCATCACCGGCTTTCCGTCCTTCGTGACGAAGCCGGGGATGATCGTCTGGTACGGTCGCTTGCGCGGCCCGACCTGGTTCGGGTGGCCGGCATCTGCGACAAACGAATGGCCGCGGTTCTGCAGCGAGATGCCGGTTCCCGGGACCACCACGCCCGAGCCGAAGCCCATGAAATTGGACTGGATCATCGACACCATCATGCCGTGCTCGTCCGCTGCGGTCAGGTAGATGGTGCCGCCTTTCGGCGGCGATCCGGCGCCGAAATTCTGTGCGCGCTTCATGTCGATCCGCTTCGCGCGGTCGCGCAGGTAGGCGGGATCGAGCAACTGCTGCGGTGCGAACGGCATGTGCTCGAGGTCCGCGACGTACGCAAATGCGTCGGCGAACGCGAGCTTCACCGCCTCGATCTGCAGGTGCACGCTGTCGGGGCTGTCCACTGGCAGCGACCGTACGTCGAATTCCGACAGCATGCCGAGCGCCATCAGCGCAACGATGCCCTGGCCGTTCGGCGGCAGCTCGTGAATCGTGTAGCCGCGGTAGCCGATTTCGAGCGGCGCAATCCAGTCGGAGACATGCGCGGCCAGATCGGAGGCGCGCATCACCCCATCCTGTCGTCTCGAATGCGTTTCGATCTTCTCGGCGAGCTCGCCGCGATAGAACGTTTCGCCCTTGGTCGCGGCGATCTTTTCCAGAGTAGCGGCATGCTCCGGGAAGCGGAACCGCTCGCCCGGCGCGGGCGCCCTCCCGCCCGGCATGAAGGCGTCCGCGAAACCCGGTTGCCCCTTCAGCTCCGGGACCTGCTTCGCCCATTGCCCGGCGATCGTCGGCGAGACGAGAAAGCCATTGCGCCCATATTCGATCGCGCGCTCGAAGAGCTTCTCGAACGGCAGCTTGCCGAAGCGTTCCGAGAGCATGCGCCACGCCGAGACGCAGCCCGGAACGGTGACCGAGTTCCAGCCGCGTTGCGGAACTCCCTTGCCGCCGAAGAATTCCGGCGTCCAGCCAGCGGGAGAGCGTCCCGACGCGTTCAGGCCGTGCAGCTGCTGTCCGTCCCAGATGATCGCGAAGGCATCCGACCCGATGCCGTTCGACACCGGCTCTACGAGCGTCAGCGTGATCGCGGTCGCGAGCGCGGCGTCGACCGCGCTGCCGCCCGCGGCGAGCATCGCCAGACCGGCCTGCGCGGCGAGCGGCTGCGAAGTGGCGACCACGTTCCTCGCCAGGACGGGCTTGCGCGGCCAGGAGTAGGGGAACGTCCAGGAAATCGGGGTCATGCTCCTGCGTCCTCGAAATCGAGCACCACGCGCCCGAGCACCTTGCCGGCTTTGAGGTCCTCGAGAATCCAATTGAGCTGGTCTGCCGGACGCGTCGAGACCGGCAATGGCCTGAGCTTTTTCTTCCTTGCCAACGCCACGACCTCCTTCAGCTCCTGCAGGTTTCCGACGTACGAGCCCATCACGGCTACCGCGCGCTGCGCGATCGGCGGCAGCGGCAGGGTGATCTCTCCGCCGAAGAGGCCGCACAGGATGTAACGCCCGCCCTTGCGCAGCGCCGGGTAGGCGACCGCGTGCGTGGCCGGCATGCCGACGAAATCGATCGCGGCCGCGAGATGGCCACCGGCCAGCGCCTGCAGCTTCTGCGCGGCATCCGCAGCCCGCGTGTCGAGCACCTGCTTCGCCCCCAGCTTCTTCGCTGCGGCGAGCTTCGTGTCATCGACGTCGCACGCAATTACATTTCGGATCCCTTTTGCCTTCAGGATCGAGACCGCGATCAGGCCGAGCCCGCCGCACCCCACGACGGCGACCCAGTCGCGGGCGCTGAGCTTCGGAAGCTTGCCGACTGCGCTGTGCGCGGTCAGCCCCGAGCACGCGAGTGTCGCGGCAAAGGAGTCGTCGATGCCGCTCGAATCGACGAGATACTTCGGATGCGGCACGAGCAGGTGGGTCGAATACGCACCCGGCTTCATCACTCCGACGAAACGCTGCTGCATGCAGTAGTTGTCGAACCCGTCCTTGCAAACTGCGCATTTCCCGCAGCCGATCCACGGAAAGACGATGCGCTTCTGCCCGACCTTCACGCCTTTCGCGCGCGGCCCGAGCGCCTCGACCACGCCGAACGGCTCGTGCCCTACGGTAAAGGGAGGCACGCAACCGCGGTCCTTCACGTAGAAGCGCTTGCCGCCGCCCCAATCGAAATAGCCGTCCCAGATATGCAGGTCCGAGTGGCACACGCCGGAACGCGTGATGCGCACCAGCACTTCAGTGCCGCGGGGTCTCGGTGTTTCGGAAAACACCTTCTGCAGGGGCTTGCCGTGCTCGATGATCTGCCAGCTGTGCATGCCCCTAGTTTCGCATGCCGGGCGTCCCTGAAGGTAGTGCCCGTTCGCAGGCGTGCTAGCCCAGCGCCTGGTCGATGTCCCAGAGAATGTCGTCGAGCGACTCGATGCCGACCGACATGCGGATCATGTCGGGCGTGACGCCGGCCTTGAGCTGATCCTCGTCGCTCATCTGCCGGTGCGTGGTCGAAGCCGGATGGATGATCAGCGTCTTCGCGTCGCCGATGTTCGCAAGATGGCTCATGAACTGCGCCGCTTCGATGAAGCGCACGCCGGCCGCGGCGCCTCCCTTGACCCCGAAGTTGAGCAGGCCCGAAGCGCCCTTCGGCAGGTACTTCTGCGCGAGCGCGTGGTACTTGTCTCCGGGAAGCCCCGGGTAGTTGACCCAGGCGACGCGCGGGTCGTCCTTGAGGAACTTCGCCACTGCGAGCGCGTTGGCGCAGTGCCGGTCCATGCGCACGGGCAGCGATTCCAG
>DASYPC010000047.1:0-11396 GCA_036007105.1 Burkholderiales bacterium
GCCAGCGCGGCGCCCAGCCGTCGCGGCTGTCTGGCGGCGCGTCGAAGCGGCGGATCGGCGCCTTGCGCACCGCGTCGGCCTTGCCGGTCTGCGGCGGGCGCCGGCCGGAGCGGTACTGCGGCACCCAGTCGAGCTCGTAGCCCTGCTCGGCGGCCGCGTGCAGGGTCCACTGCGGGTCGTAGAGGTGCGGCCGGGCGAGCGCGCACAGGTCCGCGCGGCCGGCGAGCACGATCGTGTTGACGTCGTCGTAGCTCGAGATCGCGCCGACCGCGATCGTCGCGATGCCGACCTCGTGGCGGATGCGATCGGCGAACGGCGTCTGGTAGCTGCGTCCGTAGGCGGGGCGCTGCTCGGGCCACACCTGGCCGGTCGAGACGTCGACCGCGTCGCAGCCCGCGCGCGCGAGCATCCGCGCGAAGACGACGGCTTGGTCTGAGTCGAAGCCGCCCTCGCACCAGTCGGTCGCCGAGATTCGCACCGACATGGGGCGCTCGGCGGGCCACACGGCCCGGCACGCCTCGAAGACCTCGAGCGGGAAACGGGCGCGCCCCTCGATCTCGCCGCCGAACTCGTCCGCGCGGCGGTTCGTGAGCGGCGACAGGAACGACGAGAGCAGGTAGCCGTGCGCCATGTGCAGCTCGAGCATGTCGAACCCGGCCTCGTTTGCGAGCACCGTCGAGCGGACGAACTCATTCCTCACCTTCTCCAGGTCGGCGCGCGTCATCTCGCGCGGCACCTGGGAAATGTCCTTGAAATACGGGATCGGCGAAGGCGCGACGAGCGGCCAGTTGGCCTCGCCGAGCGGATGGTCCATCTGCTCCCAGCCGAGCTGCGTCGAGCCCTTGCGCCCCGAATGCCCGATCTGCATGCACAGCTTCGCCTTCGAGTTCGCGTGGCAGAAATCTGCGATCCGCCTGAACGCGTCGCGCTGCGCTTCGTTCCACAGGCCGGTGCATCCGGGCGAGATGCGCCCTTCCGGCGAGACGCACGTCATTTCCACGTAGACGAGCCCTGCGCCGCCAATTGCGCGGCTCGCGAGATGCACGAAATGCCAGTCGGTCGGCACGCCGTCGACCGCCGAGTACTGGTCCATCGGCGAGACGACGACTCTGTTTTCTACCACCAGGCCGCGCAGCCGGAACGGCGTGAACATCGGCACCGGCGGATGGTCAAGGTCGATCTCGAAGCCCTGGTTGCGCACGGTCACCGCGAACCAGCGCTGCACGTCGCGCACGAACGCCGGGTCGCGCATCTCGAGGTTTTCCCAGGTGATCTGCTTCGAGCGCGACATCACGCCGAACGCGAACTGCAGCGGGTCCATGCCCCAGTAGCGCTTCATGTGCTCGAACCAGGCGAGCGACACGTTCGCCGCGTGCTGCGTCTTCTCGACTTCCTCGCGCCGCGCGGTGTCGTATCTGGCGAGCGCGTCCTTGACGGCGGGCGCCGCCTTGAGGCTCTCGTAGAGCGCGATTGCGTCCTCCATCGCGAGCTTCGTCCCGGAGCCTATCGAGAAATGCGCGGTCGCTTTGGCGTCGCCGACGAGCACCGCGTTGCCCATCACCCAGGTGCGGTTGACGATCGTCGGGAAGTTGCGCCAGATCGAGCGGTTGGCGATCAGCCGGTGCCCGGCGAGCTCTTCGGCGAACACGCGCTCGAGCGTCGCGAGCATCGTCTTCTCGTCGGCGGTGTCGAAGCCGAAATTGCGCCACGTCGTCTCGTCGGTCTCGATGACCCAGGTGCTCTGCCCCTTCTCGTACTGGTAGCAGTGCGCGAGGATGATTCCCTCGGGCGTGGAGCGGAAGAAATACTTGAACGCATCGAGCGGGCGGGTCGACCCGAGCCACGTGAACTTGTTCGGCCGCAGGTCGACGCTCGGCCAGAAATGCGCGCGGTGCTTCTCGCGGATCTTCGAATTCAGGCCGTCGGCGACGACGATCAGGTTGGAATCCGCAAACTCGGTCACGTCCTCGACCTCGCGCTGGAACTCGAGCCGCACGCCGAGCTCGCGGCAGCGCTCGTGCAGCAGCTGCAGCAGCGCAACGCGCGAGCAGCCGCAGAAGCCGTTGCCGCCCGAGCGCATCACGCGCCCCTTGTAGACCACGTCGACGTCGCCCCAGTACGCGAAGCGGCGCCGGATCATCTCGTAGGACGGGATGTCGTGCGCCTTGAACGTGTCGAGCGTCTGGTCGGAGAACACGACGCCGAAACCGAACGTGTCGTCCGGCCGGTTGCGCTCGAGCACGGTGACGTCCCACTCGGGCCAGGTCTTCTTCGCGAGCAGCGCGAAGTAGAGGCCGCCGGGACCACCGCCGATGATCGAAGCCTTCATGCCGGGTCCGGAATCACCGCGGTCGCCTCGATCTCGAGCCGCGCTTCCGGCTCGATCAGCCCGCTCACCTGCACGACGGCCATCGCCGGGTAGTGCCGCCCGATCAGCTCGCGCCACGCAGCGCCGACTTCGCGCAGCGCGCCGAGGTATTCCTGCTTGTCGAGCACGTACCACGTCAGCCGCACCAGGTGCTCGGGCCGCCCGCCGGCCTGCGCAAGCACCGCGACGATATTGGCGAGCGCCTGCCTGAACTGCCCGGCGAACGATTTCTCCGCGAAGCGCTGCTCTGCGGTCCAGCCGATCTGCCCGGCGATGTAGACGGTGGTGCCGCCGCGCACCGAGATTCCGTTGGCGAAGCCCTTGGGTCTTGCCCAGTCGGGCGGCTGCAGGATCTGCATCATGGCTTGGCTCCCTTGTCCGTCGCCGCGTGCTTCAGCTTGAAGCGCTGCAGCTTTCCTGTCTCCGTGCGCGGCAGCGCGTCGACGAACTCGATCGCGCGCGGATACTTGTACGGCGCGATATTGCGCTTCACGTGCTCCTGCAGCCCGGCTGCGAGCGCCGCATCCTTCGCCTGCCCGGGCTTCACGACGACGAACGCCTTGACGATCGTGCCGCGCTGTTCATCCGGCCAGCCGACCACGCCGCATTCGGCCACCGCAGGATGCGTCAGCAGCGCGCCCTCGACTTCAGGGCCCGCGATGTTGTAGCCGGCCGAGATGATCATGTCGTCGGTGCGCGCCTGGTAGTGGAAGTAGCCGTCCATGTCGAGCACGTACGCGTCGCCGGTGACGTTCCAGCCGTCCTGCACGTAGTCCTTCTGCCGCTCGTCGGCGAGGTAGCGGCAGCCGGTCGGCCCCTTCACCGCGAGCCGGCCGATCTCTCCTGGCGCGCAGCGTTTGCCGTTCGCGTCGAGCACCGTCGCACTGTAGCCGGGAAGCGCGTGGCCGGTTGCGCCGCGCTTCACGTGCGCCGGATCGTGGGAGATGAAGATGTGGATCATCTCGGTCGCGCCGATGCCGTCGATCAGCTCGATCCCGCTCGCCTGCTTGAACAGCTGGCGCGTCGCATCGGGCAGCGCCTCGCCGGCCGACACGCATTTCGCGAGCGAGCGGAGGTCGTGTTTCCTGCCGGCGTCCTTCAGCAGCAGCGCCATCGCGCGGTACATGATCGGCGCGGTGAAGACGATCGTCGCCCTGAAGTGCTGCACCGCCTCGAGCAGCGTCTCCGGCGTCAGCTTCTCGAGCAGCACGGTCGAGGCGCCGAAGCGCAGCGGGAAGCAGAGCAGCCCTCCCAGCCCGAACGTGAACGCGAGCGGCGGCGTGCCGCAGAACACGTCGTCCGCAGTCGGCTTCAGGCACGAGCGCGGAAAGCAGTCGCACATCGCGATCACGTCGCGATGGAAATGCATCGTTCCCTTCGGCTTGCCGGTGGTGCCGGACGTGAACGCGATCAGCGCGACGTCCTCGGCAGCCGTATCCACATTTTCGAACGCGATCGACTGCCGCGCGCACAGCGAATCGAGCGAGTCCGGAGCGCTGTCGTACCAGTAGCGCACCGTCTTCAGCGTCGGACAGGCAGGCAGCGCAGTGCGCAACTCCGCCGCCAGCCGCCGGTCGCAGAGCGCATGCGAGACCTGCGCCTTGGTGATGATGTCCGTGAGCTCCTTCGCGCGCAGCATCGGCATCGTCCCGACGCAGACGCCACCCGCCTTCATCACCGCGAGCCAGCAGGCGGCCATCATCGGGTCGTTCGGCCCGCGCAGCAGCACGCGATTTCCCGGCACGAGTCCCATCTCGCCAACGAGCACATTGGCGATCCGATTCGCCTGCGCCAGCAGCTGCGCGTAGCTGCACTGCCCGTCATAGGTGCGAATCGCGACTCGATTGCCGAACCCCGCGGCGACCATCTCATCGAGCAACAGCACCGCGCAGTTCAGCCGGTCGGGATACTGCAGCTCCGGCAGCTCGAAGAGGAACTCGGGCCACTGCGAGCGCGGCGGCAGGTTGTCGCGGGCGAACGTGTCGACGTGCGCAGTGCCGGTGCGGGCCATCGCGCGCTCAGCTTTCCCCGCGCTGCGCGACCTGCTTCAGACGCGCGAGCAGCTTGAACAGGTCGACGTGCTCGCGGCGCGTCAGCCCGGCAAGCAGCTCGACGATCCATTGCTCGTGCGCGCGCGCCATCTCGCCGAACGCGCGCTCGCCCAAGCGCGTCAGGCGCACGCGGACCGCGCGCCGGTCGGCATCGGCGCTGCGCTCCACCAGCCCCTCGCGCACCAGCTGGTCGACGATGCCGGTCACGTTGCCGCCGGTGACCATCAGGCGGCGCGACAGCTCGTTCATCTTCAGCCCGGCCGGATGGCGCTCGAGCTGCGCCATCAGGTCGAAGCGCGGCAGCGTGGTGGCGAAGCGGCTGCGTAGCCGCGAGCGCACGTGCCGCTCGATCAGCTGCGAGCACGTGAGCAGGCGCAGCCACAGCCGCAGCGCGCGGTGGTCGTCGGCGCGTGCTGCGCTCTCGCGGTCGTGGCGGGGAACGGCCTGCAGCATGCTAGAACCCTAAATAGATGAGGCCTAAAGCATTCTGCGCCCCGGCCACGGGATTGTCACGCTGCGCCGCGGCACGGTGCGGCGCTAGAATGCGCTGCATCGACGGGGAGGAAGCAATGAACGAGACGCGCAGAACGTTCCTGGGGGGGCTGGCGGGCGCCGGTGCGCTCGCGCTGGCGGGCGACGCAACGCGCGCGCTGGCGCAGGACAAGCCCGAGGCCGCGCCGCCCGGCACGATCCCGAACGACGCGATCAAGAAGGAAAAGGCCGCCGCGATGCAGTATCACTCGGAGCGGCCGCTGACCGGATCGGTGCCGGCCCACGAGCACGATTTCGACGTCACGCCGAGCGACCGGATGTTCGTGCGGAACAACCTGCTGACGCCGGACGTCAATGCGGTGCAGCATCGCCTGACGGTGAAGGGGCTCGTGGACAAGGAGCTGGTATTCACGATGGAGCAGCTACGCACCGCGTTCCCCGTGGTCACGCTGCAGGGAATGCTCGAGTGCGCGGGCTCCGGGCGCACGAGCTTCAACCCGCGCCCCAGCGGCACGCCGTGGAGCCCGACTGGCGGCATGGGCTGCCCGAAGTGGACCGGCGTGCGGCTTGCAGATGTGCTGCGCGCCGCGGGACTGAAACCCGGCGCCGCACATGTCGCGGGCCAGGGCGTGGACCCCGGCATGATCGCGACCGCACCCGCCGTGATCCGCTCGGTGCCGCTCACCAAGGCGCTCGAAGAGAACACGCTGATCGCGTGGGGCATGAACGACGCCCCGCTGCCGAAAGTGCACGGCTACCCGCTGCGCCTCGTCGTACCGGGATGGGTCGGCTCGGCTTCGACCAAGTGGCTCGCCACGCTGACGGTGATCGATGCGCCGTTCAAGGGCACCTACATGACCGGCAGCTACGTGCAGCCTAAGTGGCCGGTCGAGCCGGGACAGAAGATGCCGGCCGAGACCGTTTCGACGGAGGCATGGCCGGTCAAGTCGATGATCACCTCGCCCGCGCCGAACGCGCGCTTCAAGGGCACCGACCGGATCGTGGTGCGCGGTCGCGCCTGGGTTGGCGAAGGCTCGATCGACCAGGTCCAGGTCTCGGTCGACGAAGGCCGTAGCTGGCAGCGTGCCACGCTCGGACCGGCGGGCGATCGCTTCGCGTGGCGAACGTTCACGTTCGACTACCAGCCGCAGCGCTTCGGCTATCACACGTTCCTCGCGCGCGCGTGGGACGACCGCGGCAACGGCCAGCCGGTCGAATCGGCCTGGAACCCGCTCGGCTATTTCTGGAACGGGGTGCATCGTGTCGGAGTACAGGTTGTTGCGTGACCTCGCCGCCGCGGCGCTCGCCATCACGGCGATGCTTTCGGCGGCGCACGCGCAGGACCCGGACAAGCTGACCTCGGGGCCGGGCTCGACGCTGACTACGCAGAAGTGCCAGATCTGCCACGAGCTCGGGCACGTCACGCGCTCGCGCCTCTCGCGCGGCGAATGGGCGGACAACCTGAAGAACATGCGCGAGCGCGGCGCGCCGCTGAGCGACGCCGAAATCGACGTGATCGTCGGATACCTCGCTGCGTACTACGGGCGAGAGCCGGCGCCGGCGCCCGCGCCCGACACCCTGACTGCCCGCAGCGACGATCCGATCGCCAAACTGCTCGCGGACAACGGCTGCACCGCCTGCCACGACGTGACGAAGAAGCTCATCGGGCCGGCGTTTCGCGAGGTTGCGCAGAAATACGCGGGCGATTCCGGCGCGGCAGCGCGCCTGGCGGCGAAGATGCGCGCCGGCGGCGACGGAGTCTGGGGATCTGTGCCGATGCCCCCGAATGCGGGGCTCTCCGAAGCCGATGCGAAGCGCCTCGCCGCGTGGGTGCTCGGCCAGAAATGAACCGCCAATCTGGTAGAGTGTTCCGCATGTCCGCACTCGTTCGCACGTTCGTTTTCCTGTTCGCCTGCGCATTCGCGCTGAACGCAAGCGCCCAGGGAACGGGGGTCAAGCCGTCGGAGACCAGCACCAAGTCGAAGCCGGCCGCCAAGCCGGCGCAGAAAAAGCCGGCGGCCGAAGAAGACAATCCTGGCGTCAAGGCGGTGGAGAAGATCTTCGGCTGCGTCGCCGAGGGCCTGCCGAAGGACTGGCGCCGCGCCTGGGTCGTCGTCACCGAGCTCTCGGGCGACGACAAGGAACGCAGCTTCGAAGGGAAGTTCTTCTACTCGCTCGACGACGCCGGTGCCAAGCCGGTCGCGCTGGTGCCGTGTGACGCCCGTCAGGTCGCGCAGGGCGTCTACTCGCTCAACGACTACCTCGAGTACGAGAAGCGCGGCTGGAAAATCGCCACGCTCCTCTTCACCAGCGACGGCAAGTTCGAAATCAAGTACGACTACACGAAGTAAGTCGTCAGGCCTTGCGCAGGAAGTCGAAGTCGCAGCCGTGCTCGGCCTGCAGCACGTGATCCATGTAGAGCTTCGCGTAGCCGCGCTGCGGCTGCGCAACCGGCGGCTTCCACTGCGCGCGGCGCCGCGCGATCTCGGGCTCCGCGACCGCGAGGTCGATGCTGCGCGACTTCACCGAGAGCCGGATCCGATCGCCGTTGCGCACCAGCGCAAGCGGACCGCCCGCTGCGGCCTCGGGCGAGACGTGCAGCACGATCGTGCCGTACGCGGTGCCGCTCATGCGCGCATCCGAGATTCGCACCATGTCCTTGACGCCGGCGCGCGCGAGCTTCGCAGGAATCGGCAGGTACCCGGCCTCCGGCATCGCGTAGCCCGATTTCGGGCCCGCGTTCTGCAGCACGAGGAAATCGTCCGCGGTCACGTCGAGCGCCGGGTCGTCGATGCGCGCCGCGAGGTCGTCGAGCGAAGTGAAGACGACCGCGCGCCCTTCGCGCTCGAACAGCGCCGGATCGGCGGCCGAGCGTTTCAGGATCGCACCGTTCGGCGCCAGCGAGCCGAACAGCGCGACGAGCCCGCCCTCTTTCGCCAGCGGCTCGGCGAGCGGCTTGACGACGCTGCGGTCGACCCATGCCGGCTCGCGCTCCAGGCGCTCGCCGAGCGTGATGCCGGCGACCGTCAGGCACTCGAGGTTCAACAGCGGTTGCAACTCCCGTAGCACTGCGCCGACGCCGCCTGCCGCGTGCAGGTCGGACATGTAGTACTGGCCGGTCGGCTTCAAGTCGACGAGGACGGGCGTCGAGTCGGAGAGCGCGTTCAGGCGCTCGAGCGAGACCGGGATGCCGAGGCGGCCCGCGATCGCGGTCAGATGCACGATCGCGTTGGTCGAGCCGCCGATCGCGAGCAGCACGCGCAGCGCGTTCTCGACCGATTTGGGCGTGATCACCTGCGACGGCCGGATCGGATTCTTCGCCAGCTCGACGGCGCGCGCACCGCTGGCTTCGGCCGCGCGCAGCCGGTCCGAATGCACGGCAGGAATCGCGGCGCTCCCGGGCAACGCCATACCGAGCGCTTCGGCGATCGCAGCCATCGTCGACGCAGTCCCCATCACGGCGCAGGTACCGGCCGTCGTCGCGAGATTGCCTTCGATTTCCTCGATCCCCTGCGCGTCGACCTTGCCGGCGCGATGCAGCGCCCAGAACCGCCGGCAGTCGGTGCATGCGCCGAGCCGCTCGCCGCGGAACGACGTCGGCATCATCGGCCCGGCGAGCAGCTGCACCGCCGGCACGTCCGCGCTCGCTGCACCCATCAATTGCGCGGGCACGGTCTTGTCGCAGCCGCCGACCAGCACCACCGAGTCCATCGGCTGCGCGCGCACCATCTCCTCGACGTCGATCGACATCAGGTTGCGGAACATCATCGAGGTCGGGTGGAGGAAGACTTCGCCCAGCGAAGTCGTCGGGAATTCGATCGGCAGCCCGCCCGCCGCGAGCACGCCGCGCTTGACCGCGTCGATCAGCTCCGGGAAATGGCGATGGCAGTTATTGAAGCCGCTGCGCGAGTCGGCGATGCCGACGACCGGCCGCTCGAGCGCGTCGCTCGAGTAGCCCATGCTTTTCGCGAACGAGCGGCGCAGGTACAGCGAAAACCCCGCATCGCCGTAGTTGGTCAGCCCCCGCGCCAGGCCCTTGTGCGACCGCTCCGTCATGGACGCCATATTAGCTGAGCCTCACTCAACCGACTGATTTATAAAGGTGGGAACAATCCCACTCTTAGGGAATCCTGGAGTGTGGTTGCCTTCCCACCGGGCGGGGCGTACCTTCGCCTGGAAGGAGAACGGCATGGAGACGGTGGCTGAGCTGGGTGGCGATCTGCTCGAAACCATCGCCGACTTCTGCCGCCGCGCCGGCGTCGCCGAGTCGACGTTCGGCCGGCGCGCAGTCAACGACGGCAAGTTCGTCGCGCGCCTGCGCGACGGCGCGCGCATCACCCCCGAGACGCTCGAGCGAGTCAGCGAATACATGGCGCGCCATGGGGTCGCCGTCCCGTCCGAGCCGCGCGAGCTGCGGCGCCTCATCCGCGTCGCGAAAGCGCCGGTGGCGCGCGCGCCGGCCGAGAGCCCGCCTTCGCGCAACTTCCGCTTCTTCGACAATCGCCAGAAATACCTGCTCTTCGTCAGTACGTGCAGCGAGAAGGAAGTCATCGCGCGCCGCGTTGGCCTCGAGCTCGCGCACATCCATCCGCGGCCGCCTGCGGTCCGCGTGTTCGATGCCGGGATGGGAGACGGCACGGTGCTGACGCGCGTGATGCGCGAGATGCATCGCCGCTTTCCGACGATGCCGTTCTATTTCGTCGGCAAGGAAGTGAGCCTCGAGGACGTGCGCCTGTCGCTCTCGAAAATGGCGGACCGCTTCTTCGAGCACCCGGCCACCGTGCTGATCGTGACGAACATGTACTACAGCGAAGCGCCGTGGCTCGCGCCGCGGGCGCTGTCGGCGGCGACCGCGCTCTTGTGGCACGAGGCGGCGCTCACCGGCACCACGGCGCACGAATTCAGCGAGCAGATTTCGGCGCTCGAGCCGTTCCTCGCGAAGAACTGGCAGGCGCGCCACAGCCCGAAGACCGGCAACCCGATCTACGAGCGGCCGGTCGCGCTCGTGCTCTACCGCGACGATTTCCGCTTCCTGCTCGATGACGTGATCCCGCGCCAGGGAAAAGCGCGCGCCGACTACGACCTGGTGCTCGCGTCGCAGCCGTACCGCGCGCGCGTCCCGGTCGACTTCAAGGCTTCGCGCGTGATCGCGCCGCTCGCGCGCGGTCTCGGGCCCGGCGGCCGGCTGCTCGGAATTCATTCGTACGGCCACGACCCCGGACTCGAGATCGTGCAGAAGGTCTGGCCGGACGAGGATCCGTTCCGCAGCGGCCGGCACGACGTGTTGCGCGCGGTCCGTGCCGAACTGGGCAAGGAAGCGCGCCACTACAACTTCAACGCCTACTCCGACGCGCGCGCGGTGTTCCGCTACGACATGCACACGCTGCCGACCGAGATCTCGGCGAGCATCGGCACGTCGACGCTGTTCGCGGCATGGAATGCGGCGGTCTACGTGGCGCAGATCGACGACGAGCGGCTCGGCACGGTTCTCGGCGAGCGTAAATACCTGGAAGCGACGCGCGAAGTGCTGCAGGCGCACGGCGGGCTGTGGTTTCTCGACGAGTCGTACGTGATCTCGAAGAAGAGGGGCTGAGCACATGGAACCTTCCACGCGTGTGCAGGGCGCAGGCGGCACCGAGTTCGCGGCCGCAGCCGCCGAGCTCGTCACCAACGGCTCGGTCGAAATGGGCGCGCACCGGCCCGACGAAGCGCGCGCCATCGCCGCGGTGCTGCCGGCGGGAACGCCGGTCTACGTCAATCACCTGCCGCGGCACAGCCTCGCGGATTCGCTCGCGTCGCTGATCGCGGTGCACGAAGCGGGGCTCGAGCCGGTGCCGCACGTCGCGGCGCGGCGGATCCTGAATCGCGCCGAGGTCGATTCGTTCCTCGGCCACGCAGTCAACAAGGCCGGCGTGCGCAAGGTGCTGCTGATCGGCGGCGACGAGCCCGCGCCGCTCGGTCCGTATCCGGATGCCGGAAGCGTGCTTCGCGAACGGATCCTTCCGGCGTGCGGCGTGCGCGAGGTCGGCATCGCGAGCCATCCGGAAGGCAATCCGCGGATCCCGCTGCCAGCGCTCGAGCGCGCGTTCGACGAGAAGCTCGCGCTCGCGGCCCAGCAAGGCCTGGGCGCCTACGTCGTCACGCAGTTTTCGTTTTCACCGGCCCGGATCCTCGAGCATTGCACCAGCCTCGCGCGGCGCGCGCCCGGAGTGCCGGTGTATATCGGGCTCGCGGGTCCGACGTCCGCGGGACCGCTGCTGCGCTTCGCGCAGCGCTGCGGCGTCAGCGCGTCGCTGCGCGCGTTGCGCGACCAGGGAATGGCCGCGGTCAATCTCGTCACCCACACCGATCCCGGCGACCAGCTCGCCCTGCTCGCGCGCTATTGCGTGTCCCATCCCGGCAGCAGCATCGTCGGCGTGCACGTGTTCAGCTTCGGCGGCGCCGCGACGGCGGCCGCCTGGATGCACGACACGATCACGAAGCTC
>DASYPC010000048.1:0-4633 GCA_036007105.1 Burkholderiales bacterium
GTGGCGCTCGCTCGATAGGCGCATCCACAGGATCGCCTGCGCATCGGCCTCGATCTTCGAGACCACCGAATCGTCGGCCGCGTCTGGCAGCAGCGCGCGCACCCGCGCCACCCGGTCGCGCACGTCGTTGGCGGCCGAGTCGACGTTGCGCTCGAGCACGAACTCGACCGTGATCTGCGACACCTCCTCGCGGCTCACCGACTTGACCGAGCGCACGCCCTCGATCCCGGAGATCGAGTCCTCCAGCGGCTGCGTGATCTGCGACTCGATCACCTGCGGGCTGGCGCCCTTGTAGACGGTCCGCACCGAAACCACCGGCGTGTCGATTTTCGGATATTCGCGCACCGACAGGCGCTGGAATGAAATCACGCCGAGCAGCACGATCATCAGGCTCATGACCATCGCGAACACCGGCCGGCGGATGCAGATCTCCGGGAGTTGCACGGTCCGGTCAGCCCTTCTTGTCGGGCACGGCGGCGGCCGGCTTGGGCGCGTCGCTCATCACGGTAACGGCGGATCCCGGACCGATCCGCTGCGTGCCTTCGGTGACCACCAGCTCTCCTGCGGCAATGCCGCTGCGGATCTCGACTTCGCCCACGCGCCGGGTGCCGGTCTGCACTTTCACCAGGTCCGCCTTGCCGTTCGCGACGCGGAACACGAACGCATCCTGGCCGCGCGGCACGATCGCCTGTTCCGGAACCCACACCGCCTTCTCGCGCACCGCGAGCTGCAGCAGCACGCGCCCGAACATGCCGGGCCGCAGTTTCAGATCGGAATTGGCCACGCGCGCGCGCACGACCACCGTGCGCGTCGCCTCGTCCACCGCCGGCTCGATCGCGTAGATCGAACCGCCGAACGATTCGCCGGAATACGCGTCCACCTCGACTTTCAGTTGCTGCGCGGTCTTGAGCCTGGCGAGATAGGCTTCCGGCACGCGGAAGTCGAGCTTCAGCTGATCAATCTTTTCCAGTCGTGCGATGTCGGTCCCCGCGGCGACGTACGCGCCCTGGCTCACCTGTCGCAGCCCGGCGACGCCGGTGAACGGCGCCCGGATTTCTGCCTTCGCGAGCTTCGCCTCGACTTCCCGCTGGCTCGCCTGGGCGCGCGCATGGCTCGAACGCGCCTCGTCGAGCGCCTGCTGGCTGATGAAGTTCTTCTTGCGCAGATCCTCCGCGCGCTCGAGCCGCTGCGCGTCGAGCTGCGCTTGCGCCCTGGCGGAGGCAAGCTGGGCGCGCACCTCCGAGGCGTCGAGCGTGACGAGCAGCGCGCCTTTCTTCACGCCCTGGCCCTCGTCGAAGCGGAATTCCGTGATGCGGCCGGCGATCTCGGGACGGATCACCACCGATTCGTCGGCGCGCAGGGTGCCTACCGCGCTGGCCTCGTCGACCGCGGGCGCGAGCTTCGCGGCGACCACTTTGACCGGCATCGCCGGCGGCGGTCCGGCGCCCGGCCCCTTGCCCGGCGGCTGCGCGATCACGGCAAGCGGCAGCGCAACGAACGCCAACACGCACCAGGCGCGAATTTTCCAGGGAGCCGAGGAATTTTCCATTAGAATTCGCTGCTTGGATCGCGGGCGGGCAAGCTGCGATTCTAGCCCAACCCCCGAAAATCTCGATTACATGGCCAAGCCGTCCCGCACGCAGACCGCAGCACGCCACGCGCAGCCCGCCGAAGCGCGCGTGATCGCGGAGGGAACGCTGCATTGGCCGCACCCGCCTTACTACGAGCCGATCGACGGCGGTGATGAGCGTTCGGCAGAACCCGCGATCGCGCTGCTGCGGGACGGACGCACGCTCACCGGCACGCTGACTCGTTTCGATCCCGCCGAGGGCTTGTTCGAGATGCGCCAGCAAGGCGGCGAGCTGCTGGAGATCGCTCCTCACGACTTGCTCGAGCTGCGGCTCACGCGCCGGATCAGCTTGCAGCGGCGCCACTCGGTGGTCGACGCGCAGGCGGAGCAGAGCGATCCGCCTCCCGAGCGGCAGACGTTCCGGCTGACGCTGGCGAACGATCAGGTGATCGAGGGCGAAACGCTCGGCTTCGATACGCACACGCTCGGGCTGGTCCTCTACATCGACGCCAACGGCGACGGCGTCACGCGCCTGTTCGTCCCCGCGGAAGCGATCAAGCGCAAGCAGATCGGCAGACGCCTGGGCGACCTGCTGGTCTCGAGCGAGCACGTCACGTCGCGCCAGATCACCGAGGCGATCGAGCAACAGGCGGCGCGCCGCAAGCGCAAGCTCGGCGACTACCTGACGCGCGGGCAGATCATCAGCCGCTCCGACCTTGCCGCGGCGATCGAGCGCCAGCGCCAGATGCCGGTCATGCGCCTCGGCGAGGCGCTCGTGGCGATGAACCTGATCAGCGATGGCCAGCTCGAGGAAGCGCTCACCCGCCAGAAGCAGCATCGCGGCAAGCCGCTCGGCGAGATCCTGGTCGACCTCAACCTGATCACGCGCGAGGACCTGAAGCGCACGCTGACGCAGCAGCTCGGCATCCCGTTCGTCGACCTCACCCGCTACGAGGTGGAGCCCGGCGTGCTGAAGCTCGTGCCCGCGGCGGTCGCCACCGAGTACAACGTGCTGCCGCTTTGCATCGACGGCCGGGCGCTCGTGCTCGCGGTCGAGAACCCGCTCGACCCGATTCCGCTCGATCGCATCCGCTTCCTCTCTGGAATGCCGATCGCGCCCGTCATGTCGGCGGGCGCCGAGCTGCGCGAAGCGGTCCAGCAGCACTACGGGGTCGCGGAGCCGACCGTCAAGATCGAGGATCTCGCTGCGGAGCTCGACAACATATCGGCGCAGCAGGACATCGAAGAGGAGCAGGTCCGCGAGACCGACAGCGTGCTCGTGCGCCTGGTCAACAAGATGGTGCTCGACGCGAGCGATGCCAAGGCGTCCGACATCCACATCGAGTCCTACCCGGGCAAGAAGCCGGTGCGGATCCGCTTCCGCATCGACGGCGCGCTGCGCGAATACCTGACGCTGCCGGCGAGCTACCGCGCAGCGCTGATCTCGCGCGTCAAGATCATGGCGAGCCTCGACATCTCGGAAAAGCGCCGCGCGCAGGACGGCAAGATCCTGTTCCAGAACTTCGGGCCGGCGAAGCTCGAGCTGCGCCTGGCGACGATTCCAACGACCGACGGGCTCGAGGACGCGGTGCTGCGCGTGCTGCCGGGAGGCGACGCGCCGGCGATGGACCAGCTCGGGCTGCGCCCGCCGGTGCTCGCCGCGCTGCAGAAGGTGATCCAGCGGCCGTACGGCATCCTGCTGGTCTGCGGGCCGACCGGCTCGGGCAAGACGACCACGCTGCATTCGCTGCTGAGCTTCATCAACACACCCGATCTCAAGATCTGGACCGCGGAAGATCCGGTCGAGATCATGCAGCCGGGTCTGCGCCAGGTGCAGGTTCACTCGAAGATCGGCTGGACGTTTGCGACTGCGATGCGCTCGTTCCTGCGCGCCGACCCCGACGTGATCATGGTCGGCGAGATGCGCGACGAAGAAACCGCGCGGATCGGCATCGAAGCCTCGCTGACCGGCCACCTGGTGCTTTCTACCCTGCATACCAACAGCGCGCCGGAGAGCGTCGTGCGCCTGCTCGACATGGGGATGCAGCCGTTCAACTTCGCCGATTCGATGCTCGCCATCCTGGCGCAGCGCCTGGTCAGAAGGCTGTGCGTGAAGTGCAAGATCGTCGAGCCGGTCGCTCCGCAGGAGCTGCGGGACCTGGCGATCGAATACTGCGCCGAGACCACGCTCTCGGTGGACGAGATCATGCAGGAATGGACGAAGCGCTATGGGAACGCACCTACGCTTGCTCGCGCGCCGGGCTGCGCCCGCTGCGGCAAGAGCGGCTACTCGGGACGTCTCGGGATTCACGAGCTGCTCGTCAACTCGGCGCTGGTGCGGCCGCTGATCCGCCGCAGTGCCGGCGCCGACGAACTGCGCAGCGCAGGGATCGCGGAAGGCATGCGCACGCTCAGGCAGGACGGCATCGAGAAGTGCTTCGAGGGCCTGACCGACATCCACGAGGTGCGCGCCGCCACCGCCTGAGCGCAGCGGCGCCCGCCGCGCGCGGCTATTTCACCAGCAGCACCGGGACCGGCGAGAGGTGCATCACCTTGCCCGCGCACGACCCGAGCACGGCGTTCGCCGCAGCGCTCATCCCGCGATGGCCGATCAGCAGCAGGTCCGAGCGCGCCTTCTTCGCGTGCGCAACGATCGTTTCTGCGGGGGGACCGACGAGCACGTGGGCGGTGTACGGCACCTTCGCCGCATCGAGCAGCTGCTTTGCGGCGGCCAGCGCTTCGGCCCCCCCTTCCTGGTAATACTGCTCGAGCTGCTTCTTGCCAATGACCGCCCCCAAGCCCGATAGCTTCGGCACCGGGGGATGCACGTAGAGCAGGTCGACCTGCTTGTCCCGCGCCCAGTCCATGTGAGCGGTGAGAAACTTCACCGCATCGATCGAGTACTTCGAGCCGTCCACCGCGAGGAGTATTTTCATCCCGACGATTCTATTCTTCACGGGGCCAGCCAGGCCAGCGGGCCGCGCGGATCGTGCGTCACGGCGACCGCGACGATGTACGCAGCGACCGCCAGCGCCGCGCCGAAGGCCGCACCGCGCACGGTGC
>DASYPC010000049.1:0-8261 GCA_036007105.1 Burkholderiales bacterium
AACTCTCAGGCCCTCCAACGTGCGGGCGGGTGGAAGAGTCTCCTAGCTCCGATCGAAAGGGATGGGCTTCCAGCTCTGTTCTGGGGATCCCCTCGGGACGCCGAACTATGGCCAGGTGCGCTGTTCTATTTCGACGGAGACACAGCTGGTCAGCCGCGACGCGCGGCGACTTACGTTGACAAGATCCTCAAGGGCGCGAGACCTGGTGATCTGCCGATAGAGCGGCCAACGAGGACCGCTCTGGTCGTGGACTTGAAGGTTGCGCGGCGGCTAGGCATCCGGATACCGCAGTCGGTTCTTATTCGCGCTGACCGGGTGATCGAATAGCAGGAAAACGAATGTCCGCCGCCGAAGGCGCACGGTGTGCTTGGCGTAAGAGTGTTGCACTGCTCCGCAAGTATTTTTCCGTGTTCAGAGTAGACTCGCCCGGTGGATCGGGACGCTATTCGGGCCTTCGTTGCGCGGGATCGAGATCTCGTTTCGGCGCTCAAGAGAGACCATCACGCCAAAAGGTATCGGGACGACTCGCGGTACGTCGGGCATCGAGGCCGGGCGCTTGCTGCGGGAATATGCGCGCAAGGTCAGGCCTGACTGGCCGACGACGCGAGACCGCGACGATGACTTTGCACATCACCTTGCCCTGAAGCGAGAAATCGACCGCGCTGCGCATGCGTTCGCCTCTCGCTGAGGCTCTCGCCGCGTTGGGCGCGACTCTCAGGTCGCTGCGCGTGCGCTGGTACCTCTTCGGAGCACAGGCAGCATTGCTTTACGGCGCTTCCCGGCTGACCGCTGACGTCGATGTCACCGTGCAGCTCGGCAATCGGGAATCGAAGAACCTAGTGCGGGCACTTCAGGCGCCGTCGCCGGCGGACAATTGACGGGGTTCCGGTCTTTGTCGCGAGCCCTGAAGATATCGTGGTCATGAAAGTACTCGCCGGAAGAGGCAAAGACGAGGATGACACGGTCGCGATCCTTGCCGCACAGCGAAGGCTTAACCTCAGGCAGATTCGCACGACGCTTCGAGCGCTCGAGCGCGCAGTCGACCGAAGCGATCTGGTTCCGCGATTTGAGAAACTTGTAGTACGCGCCCGCCGGCCTACTTCAGCGCGCCGAACACCCTCTTGATGATCTCGCTGCCCGCCGCGATCGGGTTCGCGCGGATCCTCTTTTCCTCTTCGGCGACCATGAAGAACAGCCCGTCGAGCGTCTTCTGCGTGATGTAGCGGTCGAGATTCGCATCTTCACTCTTCAGCAGCCCGAACTTCGCTCCCTGCGCGGCGTACTCGTTGTACTTATCGGCGAGCTGCACCTTCTTAGTCGCCTGGGCGACGATCGGGAGGAACTTCGCACGTAGCGCCTCAGTCGTCGTGCGCTTGAAATAGTCCGCCGCGGACGTGCTGCCGCCCATCAGGATACCCTTCGCATCCTGCAGGCTCATCTTCTTAACCGCATCGACGAACAGCGGCTTCGCCTCCGGCACCGCTGCCTCCGCAGCGCGATTCATAGTGAGAACGAGCTCGTCCGCATACTTGCCCATGCCGACCTTGCGCATCATCTTCTCGGTCCGCTTGAGCGAATCCGGAAGCAGGATCTTCACGTGGTTGTTGCCGAGGAAGCCGTCCGTCTTCCCGAGGTTCGTAACCGCCGCTTGAGTGCCCTTCTCGAGCGCCGCCCTGACACCCGTGGTGGCGTCCTGATTGGAAACCTTGTCGAGCTGCGCCCACGCCAAACCGCTACCGCAGGCGAGCAGCAGCGCTAGCAGGATTCTGGGCATGAGGTGTCCTATTCGAGGCCGGCTGCGTGCGCCTGCCGGTCGGCGTGGTACGAAGAACGAACGAGGGGCCCGATCGCGGCGTTGCGGAACCCGAGCGTGCGTGCTTCGCGCTCGAACACCGTGAACGTATCCGGGTGCACGTAGCGCTCGACCGGCAGATGATGCACCGAAGGCGCGAGGTACTGCCCGATCGTGAGCATGTCGACGTCGTGCGTACGCAGGTCGCGCATGACCTGCACGATTTCATCGTCCGACTCGCCGAGCCCGACCATCAGCCCGGACTTCGTCGGCACGTCCGGATGGCGTCGCTTGAATTGCTGCAGGAGCGCAAGAGAATGCGCGTAGTCGCCGCCGGGGCGCGCCTGGCGATACAGCCGCGGCACGGTCTCCAGGTTGTGGTTCATGACGTCGGGCGGCGCAGCCGACAGCACGTCGAGCGCCCGCTCGAGCCGCCCGCGGAAATCGGGTACCAGGATCTCGAGCGTGGTGCGCGGCGAGCGCTCGCGGATCGCGCGGAGGCAGTCGACGAAATGCTGCGCGCCGCCATCCCTCAGGTCGTCGCGATCGACGCTCGTCACGACGACGTACGCGAGCTGCAGCCGGGCGATCGTGTCCGCCAGATGCACCGGCTCCTCGGCGTCGGGCGCAAGCGGCCGCCCGTGCGCGACGTCGCAGAACGGGCAGCGGCGCGTGCAGATGTCGCCGAGGATCATGAAGGTAGCGGTGCCCTTGCCGAAGCACTCGCCGATGTTCGGGCACGACGCTTCCTCGCACACGGTGTGCAGCCGCTGCTCGCGCAGAATCCGCTTCACTTCGTGAAAGCGCGAGTCGGCGCCCGCGACGCGGACGCGGATCCATTCGGGTTTTGCGAGTCGCTCGCGCGGCGCAATCCGGATCGGAATCCGCGCCGTCTTGGCCTGTCCTCTTTCCTTGACGCCCGGCTCACGCATGGCCGAGCTTCCGGGCAAGCGTTGCGGCAAGTCGTTCGCCCATCGTGTGCGCCGACCCCGCAACGCCGAGGTCGCGCGTCTGCGTTACGCTGAGGCCGGGAAAGCCGCACGGGTCGATGGCGAGAAAGGGGGAAAGATCCATGTCGACGTTCAGTGCGATCCCATGATAGGCCCTGCCGCGTGAAACGCGAAGCCCGAGCGCCGCGATCTTCGCTTCGCCCACATAGACGCCGGGAGCGCCCGCCCTGCGGGTTGCGGTCACGCCGCCGTCCGCGAGCAGGTCGATCACCGATTGCTCCAGCATCCGCACGAACTCGCGCACCGTGAGCGCCCGGCGCCCCAGGTCGACGAGCGTGTAGACAATCGCCTGGCCGGGGCCGTGGTACGTAATTTCGCCGCCGCGGTTACCGCGCACGATTGGGATGCCGTTCCCGGCGCTCGGTTGATGGCGCGGATCCGAGCGTACGCCGAGCGTGTAGACCGGCGGATGCTCGAGCACCCACAACTCGTCCGCAGTGTCGGTGCCGCGATTTTCGGTAAAAGCGCGCATCGCCTCCAGCGTCGGCAGGTACTCGACTTCTCCGAGACGTTTGATGACGAGCGGTGGCGGTTCGAAGCGCATCAGAGCACCAGCACGACCGACGGGTGGTCGCACAATTCCTGGTACAGAGCATCGAGCTGCTCGCGCGACGTCGCGTTCACGACGCAGGTCAGGCTGAGGTACTTCCCCTTGCGGCTGGGGCGCATTTCGATCGTCGCGGGCTGGAAGTCGGGCGCGTGGCGCAGCACGATTTCCATCACGGCTTGCGCGAAGCCGCCCTCGCGCCGGCCCATCACCTTGATCGGGAACGGGCAGGGATACGCGAGCGGCGCGACTTGCGCGTCCACGTCCACGCCTAGGCGGCCGCGCGCTCCCGGCCGGCACGCATCACGGTCCGCTTGAACTCCTGGTAGAGCAGGTGCATGCGGCGGAAAAGCGGGCCGGGCCGCCCGTCGCCGATCGGCTTGCCGTCGAGCCTGACGATCGCCAGCACTTCCTTGGAAGACGAAGTGACCCAGATCTCGTCGGCGGCGCGGGTCTCGGCCTCGGTGAGGCTGCGAATCTCCACCGGGAGTTGCGCCGACTGCGCGAGCTCGAGCACCACATCGTACGTGATGCCGGGCAGGATCAGATTGGACTTCGGCGGGCCCTGGATCACGCCGCCGCGCACGATGAACACGTTCGAAGCCGAAGCTTCCGTGAGACGGCCGTCGCGGAACAGGATGGTCTCCGCCGCGCCGGCCTCCGCCGACAGTTGCCGCAGCAGCACGTTGCCGATGAGTGAGATCGACTTGATGTCGCAGCGCAGCCAGCGGTTGTCCTGCGCACTCACCGCTTCCGCCCCGCGCTCGATCGCCTCGCGCGGCGGATTGACGAGCGGGTTCGCCATGATGAGCACCGTCGGCGTCGCGTCCTGCGGAAACGCGTGATCGCGTTTCGCAACCCCGCGAGTCACCTGGAAATACACACCCTGGTCTTCGTAGGGCTGCTTCGCGATGAGTTGCCCGATGATGTCGCGCCACTCCTCGCGCGAGTACGGATTGCGGATCCGCGTCTCGGAGAGGCTGCGCTCCAGGCGCGCGAGGTGCTCTTCGAGCCGGAACGGCACCCGCGAATACACGGGCACGAGCTCGTAGACGCCGTCGCCGAAGATGAACCCGCGGTCGAGCACCGGCACGCGCGCTTCTTCGATCGGAATGAACCTGCCGTTGAGAAAGACCATGGGCGACGCGCTCACTTGAACCAAAGCCGCAGTGTATCCCAGGCGCGCGCGAGAAATCCTGCCTCGGCAATGCCCTCGAGCGCATACACCGGGTATTCGCCCGCGCTCTTGCCGTCGAGCGACACGCGCAGCGACCCGACGCGCTGTCCCGCGGTCACTGGCGCAATCAGCGGCGAGTGCGTGACGAACTCGCCCTTGATCTTGTCGGCCTGGCCCTTGGGGACGGTAAGCACCAGCTCGGATTGGAATCCGGCCTTCAGCTGGCGTTTCTCGCCTTTCCACACCTCGATCTCCTTCACCGCCTGTCCTTCGCCGTACACCTTCACCGCGTCGAAGAACTGAAATCCCCAGTTGAGGAGCTTCTGCGACTCCTGGGCACGCGTCGACTCCGAAGTCGAGCCCAGCAGCACCGAGAGCAGGCGGCGCGGACCGCGCTTGGAAGAGGCGATCAGGCAATAGCCGGCCGCCTCGGTGAAGCCGGTCTTCACCCCGTCCACCGTGGGATCGAGCCACAGCAGGCGGTTGCGGTTGGGCTGGGTGATGTTGTTGTAGCGGAATTCCTTCTGCGAGTAGTACTGCCCGTACTGCGCCGGGAAATCGCGGATCAGCGCGGCGGCGAGCACATGCAGATCGCGCGCGGTCGAATAGTGCTGCGGATCCGGCAGGCCGGACGAGTTCATGAACTTCGTGTTCTTCATGCCGAGGCGGGCCGCCTCGCGATTCATCAGTCCGGCGAATGCTTCCTCGGCGCCCGCGATCAGCTCGGCGAGCGCGATGCAGGCGTCGTTGCCGGACTGGACGACCATGCCGCGGATCAGCTCATCCACCGAAACGGGCTTGCGCGGATCGACGAACATGCGCGAGCCGGGCGCGCGCCGTACGCGCTCCGACACCGTCACCTGCTGATCGAGCGCGATCTTCTTTTCCTTGAGCGCGCCGAATACGACATACGCGGTCATCAACTTCGTCAACGATGCGGGCTCGAACCTCTCGTCGGGCTTCTCGGCGGCGAGAATCTGGCCGCTCGACAGATCCGCGAGCACCCACGCCCGCGCAATCACCGAAGGCGGTTGCTGCGCCAGCGCAACAGGGGCGGCGAGAGAGACAAGGATCGCGACGAGCGTTCGAAGCATCGGAAACCGCGCTGGAGAGGCGCGGATTATAGCCGCGGCTCAGCGGATCACGAGCAGCGGCGCGAGGCTCACTTGGGCACGGATGCGATCGGCAACGGCGCGCGCCTCGTCCGGCGTGCGATAAGGACCGAGGTGCAACCGGAAGAGCGACTCGCCGGCGATCACTTGAATGGTCTCCGACAGCCATGCAAATTCGCGCATCATCCGGGCGCGGAACGACTCCGCGTTCTCGCGCACCGCGAATGCGCCGAGCTGCAGGTACACGCCCTTGGCTTGCACTTCAGGCAGCACCACCGGGACTTGCGCGGTGGCCTGAACGGGCGGAGGCGGCGCGACGGCGAGCGCACTCGTCCCCGGTACGACGGCCTCGATGTCGACGAGCGCGCTACCCGCTTCGGCGAATCCGAGGCGATACGCCGCGGTGTAGGACAGATCGATCGCGCGCTCGGCGTGAAACGGGCCGCGGTCGTTGACGCGCACCACCACGCTGGCGCCATTCGCGACGTTCGTCACGCGCACATAGCTCGGCACCGGAAGCGTCGGGTGCGCCGCGGTCATCGCGTACATGTCGTAGGGCTCGCCGGTCGAGGTCATGCCGCCGTGAAAGCGCCTGCCGTACCAGCTTGCCAGTCCGCGCTGGCGAAACGCGCCGACCGATGCGAGCGGCACGTATTCCTTGCCGAACACCTGGTAGGGACGGTTGGCAAAGCGATGCAGCGGCTCTGTCCTCGGCTCGGCGTCGGGAACCGAGCCCAGGTTGGGCGGCGGATTCTCTCCCGGGCCGTCATCCTTGTAGTACGCGCCGCGAGCCGGCCTATCGGCAGGGACGTCGCGCATACCCGGGCCGTCATTCTTGGAGTACGCGCCGCGAGCCGGCTTGTCGGCGGGGACGTCGCGCTTTGCGGGGGCCGCGCACCCCGCGAGGCAAACCGCGAGTAGGCAGGCGATCGGCTTCACCGCTCTTCGTATACGACGTTTCCGGCCACCAGCGTGGTACGCACGCGTCCCAGCAGTTCGTGCCCGAGAAACGGTGAATTCTTGCCCTGACTGCGCAGGCCTTCCGCCGTGACGCGAAATGGCGCACTCGGATCGAACAGGATCACGTCTGCGGGCGCACCGGCCTGGATTCGACCCGAGGGAACGCTGAGCACGCGCGCAGGGTCGCAAGTCACGCGCGCAAGCGATTCGGCCAGGCCCAGGCCCCGTTCTTCGCCCCACTTGAGCGTCAGCGGGAGCAGCAATTCGAGACCCGTGGCGCCCGGCTCTGCCTCGTCGAAGGGCATTTGCTTGCGGTCCTCGTCGACCGGCGTATGGTCCGACACCGCGCAGTCGATCGTGCCGTCTGCGAGCGCGCGCGAGAGCGCTTCGCGGTCGCGCCGGCTCCTGAACGGCGGCTCGATCCGGCAGTGCGAGTCGAAGTAGCCGAGGTCCACATCCGAGAGGTGCACGTGGTGAATGCCGACGTCGCAGCTCACCGGAAGCTTTTCCTTTTTCGCGGCGCGCATCAGCTCGACGCCGGCCGCGCTGGAGAGCCGGCAGACATGCAGCCGCGTTCCGGTCGCACGCACCAGTTCGAGCAGCGTCGCGAGCGCAATCGTCTCAGCGAACACCGGGATGCCGGAAAGGCCGAGGCGCGTCGCAACTTCGCCATCGTGCGCGACTCCGTCCTTCGCAAGCCAGGGGTCCTCCGCGCGCAGCCAGACCGGGTAACCGAACGTGGCGGCATACTGCAGCGCGCGCCACAGCACCTGCGTATCCGCGATCGGCACGTTGGCCTGCGAAAAGGCGACGCAGCCGCTCGCCGCGAGCTCCGCCATCTCGGTGAGGCGCTTGCCTTCGAGCTTGAGCGTCAGTGCGCCGACCGGATACACGCGCGCCCGCGCGAGTGCTTTCGCGCGACGGCGCAACATGTCGACAAGGCCGGGCTCATCGAGCGGCGGATCGGTGTCCGGTGCACACGCGAGGCTGGTGACGCCGCCCGCCACTGCGGCTTCCATTTCGGACTCGAGGGTCGCCTTGTACTCGTAGCCCGGTTCGCGCAGCCGCGCCGAAAGGTCGACCAGCCCGGGTGCGACCACGAGTCCCACGGCATCGATGGTGCGGTCCGGAGTACCGCCGGACTCGACAACCTTTCCTTCGGCGAGGAACACGTCGCCGATGCCATCGCGCCTGCTGGCCGGATCGATGACGCGACCGCCCCGTATCAGGATGCGCATTCAGTTTCCCGCCACGATCGACATCACCGCCATGCGCACCGCGATCCCAAAGGTTACTTGAGGCAGGATCACCGAGTGCGCCCCGTCGGCGACCGACGAGTCGATCTCCACGCCGCGGTTCATCGGCCCCGGATGCATCACGATCGCTTCCGGGTGCGCGAGCGCGAGCTTTTCCGCGGTCAGGCCATAGGTCATGAAGAACTCCTGCGCCGAGGGCAGCATCGCGCCGCTCATGCGCTCGTTCTGCAGCCGCAGCATGACCACGACATCGACGCCCTTCAGGCCTTCGCTCAGATCGTGAAACACGCGCACGCCGAGCGATTCGACCCCGGCCGGCAGCAGCGTCTGCGGGCCGATGACGCGCACCTCCGGGGTGCCGAGCGTGGTCAAGCCGTGAATCAGCGAGCGCGCGACCCGCGAATGCA